>CAYZUW010000056.1:0-15181 GCA_964481325.1 uncultured Saprospiraceae bacterium | reverse complement strand
GTTCAGAATATTTTTCCAAGTGTTTTAAATCAAACAGATTTTATTCAAGTGTGTATTGATGACCTATCCCATCCCTGGATAGGTGATTTATCCATTTATCTATTTGGTCCTGATAATCAATTTGTAGAATTGACTAATAACAATGGCGGCAATGGCGGTAATGGTACTCAGTTTGACTTCTTTCTCGATGCCTGCTTTACTTTGAATGCTAGCCAAATGATTAATGCACCTAATGCAGGTCCACCTTATATAGGTGAGTACTTACCTGAAGGAGATTGGAATGATTTCTTTGGGTCTTCGAGTTATGACGTCAACGGCACCTGGAGACTTATGATGATTGATAATTTTGCAGGAAGTGTCGGCACTCTCAACAGTTGGTCCATACACTTTGGTAAAACATATGACATCAACTATTCATGGACACCGAACTTAGATATAAGTTGTACGGATTGTCCAAATCCAATTTTTAGCCCTAGTGAATCACGTGTTTACACTTTGGATATAGAAGATACCAATGGCTGTAGTCTTCAGTATGAGGTCATGGTGGAAGCTGATGAAAGCAACTTAAATGATCCAGTCCTTACATGCGACAATACGGTAGATGATGAATTGACAGTTTCCTGGCAAGAAGTCTTAGGCGCAAACGCTTATCAAATTCGAGTAGACGGAGGAGAATGGATAGATTTATCCGAAGACTTAAGTTTTACAGAAACAAATCTACGTCCAGGTGCAAGTGTTTTATTTGAAGTACAGGCAATAGGTAGGTGCAATAATAGTGAAATAGTTAATACTACGTGCAGTACGCTAGCGTGTGGATTAGAACTTAATTTAATTTCCACGCAAGATCCTGATTGTGATTCGCCTAATGGTGGCCTTATACATGTACAAGCTACAGGAGGCTCAGCTCCTTATACTTACCAATTTGGTGATGTTGTGAACGAAGAAGGTATTTTCGAAAATTTAATTGGTGGTGAGCACATTATCATAGTTCTTGATAACAATGAATGTCAATCTCAATTATTGGTCTCCTTAAACAATGCGGAAGAAATTATCATTGAAGGAGAAGCTTTTATGGCAACTTGTATGGAGAACAATGGTAAAATTGAATTTAGTATTAGCGGTGGAACAGGTCAACTAAGCCTAGAGTGGTCTGACAATTTCGATGGTAATCTTGAAGGCTTATCACCAGGAACATACACTCTGGAGGTTACAGATGAAGTAGGATGTCGAGCTATAAAAGAATTTATAGTCGAAGAAATAGCGAATTTTGAAGTCAACAGTTTTGTTGACCAACCGTCTTGCTCAGGAAGCAATTTAGGAAGTATATTAATTGAACTCAACGATCCATCTTTAATAGATAACGTAACATGGAGTAATGGAATCTCTGGAACGCTTAACGAAAATCTGGAGCCTGGAACATATACTGTATTCATTATAAGTAATGAAGGCTGCGAGTTCAATCAAACTTTTGAAATAAATGCCCGTTCAAGTATTTCGATAGAATCTAACATCGGCGAAGTATTTTGTCAAGGAGACAATGAAGGTTTTATAGCACTTCAAATAACAGGTGGAACAGAACCCTATACTGTAGACTGGTCCAACGGAATGTCTGGCGATGAAATTACAGATCTTCTAGCTGGAACATATATTGCAATTATCACAGACGCTAATGGTTGTGTTTCAAATGACACCATTTCTTTGGAAGAACCTGAGCCATTAAGTTTAAACAATTTTCTAGTTGAGAATCCATCTTGTGATTCTTCTACAGGCCGTATTGAACTTATTCCTAGTGGAGGGACTCCTCCCTACTTGGTAAGTATGAATGAAGGGAGCACCAATGAAGTATTAATTTTTGAAAATTTAGAGCTTGGAGAATATTCCTTTGAGATATATGATAACTTTGGTTGTAATGTCTCTACCCAAGAAAATATAATCTTAGAGGCGTATGAGGAAATAGAGCTAATTACAGAGCAAAATGTAAATTTGAATTTTGGTGAATCAATATTTCTTCAAGCATCTGTTCTCAATAAGGATAGAAATGAAATCACAGTGGAGTGGATTGCTTCGTCCCCAGAGCTATTGTCTTGTACGCAATGCGAGTCTCCAGAATTTAATGGAACTAAGTCAGATATAATCGAAGTAGTTGCAACGGATACAGAAGGATGCAGTACTACTAGTTTTATTTCCATAATAGTAGATACCTCTGCGGATATATATATACCAAATGCTTTTTCACCTAATGGAGATGGAATTAATGATAAGCTAGCCATATTTGGTAATGCTTCTCTCATTACTTCTATTGATGAATTTAATGTTTATGATCGTTGGGGAAATCAACTATTTTCCGAAAAGAACATGATTATAAATGACCACTCCAAAGGTTGGGATGGCAAGTATAGAGGAGATCAATTGAACAATGGAGTTTTCGTCTGGAGCTTAGAAGTAACTTTTATAGACGGCAGGAAAGAAGTCCTTTCTGGAGATGTAACCTTAATAAGATAACAATAGAGGGTCTGGGGCAATAGGGCTTAAATTGATTTAAAAAAAGTCTGATTCTTTTTGGCTATTCTGAATGGACATCTATATCAGAAATTCTATTTGCTTTTGATTGTTTTGATTTCCCTTCTGACAAATCAAATATAAGGCCTTTAGCTAAAAACTCTTGGTACTTGGATTCAATGAATCTATACAATCTAGCAGGTCTATGTGCTACACCTTCTTGTACCTCTTCCAAATCCAATAATAGATTCATAGAAAGAATCTTTTTTCTGAAATTACGCTTGTCTAAATTTACTTCAAGAATTGCTTCATAAAGGAGCTGAAGATCAGTCAATGTGAATTTAGGAGGAAGCAGTTCAAAACCAATCGGTTCTATTCTTACTTTTCTTTTAAGTCGCTGAAAACAGGAATGCAAAATCTCTATATGATCAAAAGAAAGTTTTTCGATGTCTTTAACCTTAACCCAAGCTGCTTCAATAGCCATTTCGGATGGAGTAACAATATAATCTTGGATAGCGATCAAGGAATAATAGGCAACTGTAATAACCCTACCAGAAGGATGACGCTCTATATTGCCAAAAGTAGCAACTTGCTCTAAATAAACATCTTTAAGACCTGTAATTTCTTCTAATACTCTTACTGCAGCATCATCTAAATTTTCACCCTCCTTCACAAAGTATCCAGGCAAAGCCCATTGATTTATGAATGGTTCCTCTTTTCTTTTGATTAAAAGAACCTTCAAATCATCCTTATCAAAACCGATAATAACATTATCAACCGTTATAGGGCTTTTATAGAAATTATCTAAATTTAACATTGCATTTGTTTGGAAAGGCAAAAGTTAAAAATTTTTTTTGATTTTTAGAATTTTCCAGAATTCTTTTCCTAATTCCTACAGTTTTGTAATTAACTTGCATTATGAGCGCAATCAATCTAGTCAGTGACACGGTTACAAAACCAAGTAAAAAAATGCTTGAGGCAATGTTTCAAGCCGAAGTCGGAGATGACGTTTTTGGACAGGATCCAGCCATAAATAAGCTTCAAAACTACGCTTCAGACCTTTTTGGAAAAGAAGACTCATTGTTTTGCCCTTCTGGTACCATGACCAATCAAATCGCTATAAATGTACATACAAGACCTCTAGATGAGGTCATCTGTGATGAATATTCCCATATATACCAATATGAGGTAGGTGGGTACAGCTTTAATAGTGGTGTGGGTATAAATCTTATCAAGGGACAAAATGGTAAAATAACTGGAAAGCAAGTCCAAGATGCTATAAAACAAGATTATGACTGGCTGCCTACAAGCAAGTTGGTTGTCTTGGAAAACACTTGTAACAAAGGAGGGGGAAGCTACTACACCTTATCCGAAATTGAAGAAATCAAGCAAGTATGTGATAGGAATGGATTAATACTCCATCTAGATGGTGCCCGTCTTTTTAATGCTTTAGTTGAAACGAATGAATCGCCAAAAGACGTTGGTGCTCTATTCGATTCTATTTCTATTTGTTTGTCAAAAGGTCTTGGTGCCCCAGTCGGGTCATTGCTCATCGGAGATAAAGCCTTTATTAAAAGAGCAAAAAAAGTAAGAAAAGCACTAGGAGGTGGAATGCGACAAGCGGGTTATTTAGCAGCAGCTGGACTCTATGCATTAGAGAATAACATTCCCTTGCTCAAGATTGATAATAGTAGATCAAAAGAGATTGGCCAAATTCTAGCACAACAAGACTACGTTTCATCTGTAAGACCTGTACAATCGAACATTGTAATTTTTGATTTAAAGGCTCCATTAAAGGCTGATCAATATCTTGAGGCTATAAAGAAAAGAGGAATTTTAGCTTCAGCTTTTGGACCAAATACCATCCGGTTTGTGACCCATCTGGATGTGAGTGAAAGTCAATTTCAAGAAGTGAAAGAGGTTATCTCTAGCCGTTTCGTTTTTTAATTTCGTCTCTAATCTCAGCTGCTCTTTCGTAGTCTTCATTGGACAAGACTTCGCCGAGTAGATTTTCTAATTCCTCCATGGTATGCCCAGCTAAACCAACTACTCCTTTGACTTCTGGTTTATTTTGTTTTTTAACTGGTTTAGTGATAGAGTCTGCTTCTTCTTCATTGTCCTCTAAAATAACGCCTGCAGCGTCTAAAATAAACTCATAGGTGTACACTGGACATTCAAATCTAACAGCCATAGCTAAGGCATCCGAAGTTCTTGAATCAATTTCTATTTCTTCTCCATCTTTGATACAAATCAGTCGTGCATAAAATATCCCGTCTAAAAGGTTATTTATAACAACCTCTTTCAGTTGTACATCAAAGGTTTCAAGCGTATCCTTGAATAAGTCATGGGTTAAAGGACGATTCGGTGTCATTCTTTCCATAGCCACTGCAATAGCCTGCGCTTCAAAACCGCCAATAACAATTGGCAATCTTCTTACACCATCCTGCTCTCCTAAAACCACAGCATAGTTATGCGATTGCGTAACACTATGAGACAAAGCAACTATATCTAAAGGGATTTTTTTCATAATACTGTATTCGCAATTTTAGCGACTAAACAATTCCGCAAGTTGAGGTCAAACCTACAGCACCTATTAACTATTTAAAGATACTTAAAAATTTGAGACTCTATATTTTTAATTATTATTAGCCTTAAATTCTTTCAATGCTGCATTTAATGCTGGAACTACATCGAACAAGTCCCCTACTACACCATAATCTGCATTTTTGAAAAATGGAGCTTCTGGATCTTTATTGATAACCACAATTACCTTGCTAGAACTTACTCCTGCAAGATGTTGTATTGCTCCTGAGATTCCGATAGCAAAATATAAGTTTGGACGAATCGCGACTCCTGTCTGCCCAACATGTTCATGGTGAGGTCTCCATCCAGTATCTGCCACTGGTCTACTACATGCAGTAGTTGCCCCCAAAATTTCAGCAAGTTCTTCTATAATGCCCCATTTATCAGGTGCTCCCATACCACGACCAGCAGAAACAACTAACTCAGCTTCAGGTAGCGGTACTATTCCAGAAACAGTTTTGCGCTCTATTACTTTTACTTTTGGAGCATCTATACTTAGATCCATTGCTTCAGGACTGACGTCAGCTCCAGTCACTTCAGGCTGAATACTATTCCCCATCAAAGAAATAATCTTTACATCTGTATCCAACTTATATGAAGCCACTCCTTTACCACTAAAGACATTTTTTTCAACTACGAAACCATTCGCAACATTAGGAATCGCTTTAGCACCAGCTATAACGCCTGCATCCATCTTAGCGGCTAATCTACCCACGACAGATTTCCCTGAAGAGTTGTGCCCTACTATGATGACTTTAGCGCCAACTTTCTCCGCTACTTGAGCAATGGCTGAAGTGTAGGTTTGGCTATCAAAGTTATTCAATGTGTCAGAGTTTACATGGATTACTTTGTTCGCTCCATACTGCCCTAAAACACCTACATTTTCAACAGAACCAAGAACTACAGCAGTACAATCGCAAGAATGCAATTCAGCTACTTTCTTTCCATAAGTTACTACTTCGAAGGTGGCTTTTTTGAATTGGCCCCCACTATGATCTGCAAATACTAATACCATTATATTATTTTAATATTTTTCTTAAATCGCTTTAGCTTCCTCATGCAATAAACGCACTAATTCAGCCATATCTTCTGGATTAATCATCTTAATCGCTCTATCCTTAGGAACAACTTTGAATTCTACTACTTTTTCATTGTCTTGCGCAGCTTGTGCGGCTACAACGTTAAGTGGTTTTTTCTTTGCCATCATAATACCACGCATATTCGGTATGCGCTGCTCTGCCATACCTTTAGCTGCACTCACAACAAATGGTGTATCTACCTGAACTACTTCTGTTCCTCCTTCTATTTCTCTGTTCATTGTTGCGGTATTTCCAGCCAACTCTAATGAAGAGGCATATGAAATGTACGGTAGATCAAGAAGTTCTGCAATCATCCCTCCTACTAATGACCCATTGTAATCAATAGATTCTTTTCCTGTAAATATGATGTCGTAAGCTTCACTCTTTGCATACGCAGCAATTTGCTTTGCTACAAATAAGGCACTTGTTGGTTCAGCATCAATCCTCACGGCGTCTTTTGCTCCAATAGCCAATCCTTTTTTGATAACTGCATCATTAATAGCTGGTCCAACATTAACTATAGTTACTGAACCTCCATTTGCTTCCGTAAGCTCTAAAGCTCTAACCAAAGCATACCACTCATCGTATGGGTTCATAATGAATGAAACTCCATTGGTGTCAAATTCTGTATTGTTATTGGTGAAATTGATATTAGCTGTTGTTTCAGGTGTTTTACTAACGCAAACGAGAATTTTCATGTATAACTATTTATATTAATATTATTCTTCTTAGGAATAACCCTTTAGAAATTGATTGGTTTACCTAAATTTCGCACAAAGATAAAATTTTACTAATATTATGCTCAGTTACTTTGGCGAAAATTCGCTGCAATAGTGTTTTAGTTCAAAGACTCTCAATTTAAATCAGCCAATTATGTCCAGATTAGCCCAGTTACAATCAATGCTTGCGGAGGATCCCGATGATTCGTTTCTTCTATTTGCAGTAGCCAAAGAATACGAAAAAAAAGATAATCTACCACTAGCTATTGAATATTACGAAAAAGTGGTTCAAAACGATTCAAATTATACTGGTGTATATTATCACTTAGGGGCCGCACAGCATGAATTAGGTCATAAAGATAAGGCTATAAATACCTACAAAACAGGAATTGAGATTTGTAAGTCTGTCGGAGATCAACATGCATTGAGCGAACTTAAATCTGTATTAATGAATATCGAAATTGAGTAAGCCTATTTTTTACAAGCTTTTTCATTTGGAAAAATGCCTGTAAACACTTTTGTTGCTTTTCCATGGAGCCATATATTGGAAAAAATATTACCTGAATTAATCTCAAATGATACGCCTAATTCTCCTCCTTTCGTCTCAATATCAATATGGCACTTTGCGGCATCAGTATTCATAAACATATAATAAGCCAAAGCGGCGGCTGTAACTCCTGTTCCACAAGATAGCGTTTCATCCTCAACTCCTCTTTCATAAGTTGCTACCACGATGTGATTTTTTTCTTTGACTTCAACAAAGTTTACATTAATTCCATCTTTTTTGAATTCATCTGAATAACGAATCGCTTCCCCTTGTTTTTTGACATCAATGTCATCAATATCTTCTACAAAAATGATGTAATGCGGTGAACCCGTGTCCAAAATAAAAAAATCCTTGCCTACCGTATAATCAGAGACATCATTCATCTTTAAGGAAACAGATCCGTCTTTATTAAATCTAGAAGTGTGCACTCCATCTATGGCCATGAAAGTGTGCTCTCCTTTCGGTATACCTACTTGGTCAGCGAAGGCTGTAATACATCTGCCTCCATTGCCACACATAGAACTAGTCTTCCCATCCGCATTGAAATAAACCATCTCATAGGCAAGCTCCTCATGATGCTCCAATAATATAAGGCCATCCGCTCCTATCCCAAATTTTCGATCACAGATTTTTTGAATGAGTATTTGATCATCATGTTTAATAAATTTGATTAGTCTTTGATCGATCAAAACAAAGTCATTTCCAGTTCCTTGATATTTAGTAAAAGGTATTTGCATTCCAATTATTTTATTGATTCTAAAGGTTCAGATTCTGTACCTATCTTGTCTAAAGGAATACCCAAAGATTTTGCTCTATAAATAGCTATAGCAAGAAAAAAAAGTATGATTCCAAGGCCGATATAAGAAAATTTCCAACCCCAAATATTTCCTAGATAATGCTTATCAGGATCTTCTTCTTCCTCTAAGTTTTTATTGTTACTGTTACTTTTCATTAGTCAACGTATATGTAGTATCAACTATTACGGTACTTGATGTCGCCTGAGAGATCTTCTTTATAGAAAACAAACTTAATTCAATTCTTTTATGTCTGAGTGGGCATAATTAAAGATCCCAAAACTGTAAGATTCAAATCTTTGAGCTCCACCTCTGATTATGTATTTCCATATAGGACTCCATCCATAAAAGTGTTTTGCTTATCTAACAAAAAATGAAATTATCCTTTTAATGGTGTCATATATCGCAAAAATAGCCATATCTAAAGAAAATCATACTTTTACAATCATTATAATACATCTATGTTCCTGAGCTAGACGTTATATTAATATTAATTGTTCACAGTCAATGGACTAGCGATGTGCAATGGTGAGGACTTTTGTCCGAAGACCTAGACTGAAGCCTTTTTGCGAAAGTCTAGGGCCGAGTGAACAACAAGCCATGGAACGTAGCGACCCAGATTGCCGACCATCAGGAGGCAATCAGGGTAGGCCCCAAAATATTTGCACAAACTCTTTATATGGCTTTTTATGGCATAGGGTTTGAATATCAATAACTTAAATATATATTATATATATCATGAGAAAGTATGGATTGGTAGTAATTTGTTCAGTACTTAGTGCGCTCTTAACGATCGTTGCCTATAGATATATTGACTCTCCTAAGACTATTATCTACCAACCAAGTGCTTCTCCAACCTATGCGAATAGTAATTTTGGTAACCCAAATCCCCAAGGGAATAATACTTATAGACCTTTTATTTCATCCTCTCCCACCGACTTTATAGAAGCTGCCTCGGCAGTTGGACCTGTGATCGTGAATATAAATTCCATAGATAATCGTAGGTTTTGGGAATCCTCACAGAATTCCACAGGTTCTGGTGTACTGATCTCTCCAGATGGCTACATAGTGACGAATAATCATGTTATTGAAGACGGAGACAAATACGAAGTGACCCTTTACGACAAAACAGAATATACAGCTAAATTGATAGGTAAAGACCCATCGACTGATTTAGCACTATTGAAAATAGAAAGCGAATCCGAGTCTCCTTATCTGCCATTTGGCAATTCTGATTCCTTGCGCGTTGGTGAATGGGTACTTGCTGTAGGAAATCCATTTAACCTAAGTACAACGGTAACTGCAGGAATAGTCAGCGCCAAAGGTCGTACCATAGATATCCTGCAAGGTAAGAATACGATAGAGTCGTTTATACAAACAGATGCTGCCATCAATCCTGGCAATAGTGGTGGCGCTTTAGTCAATACCAATGGAGAACTAGTTGGTATCAATACTGCAATCATCACAAGAACAGGCAGATACGAAGGCTACTCGTTTGCCGTGCCTGTAAATTTGGTGAGCAAAGTTATAAATGATCTCAAAAATTATGGCGTAGTACAGCGCGGATTGTTGGGAATAGATATGGTAGAAGTAAATAGTAGCATAGCAGACAAGCTTGGCCTAATCGACATAAAAGGTGTATATATAAAAAGAGTCGATGCAGGTAGTGGTGCAGCAGAAGCAGGTCTTCGTGAAGAGGATGTCATACTAGCAATCAATGGTAAAAATGTGGTATCTGCACCGAGTTTATCTGAATTTATAGGCCTGCAAAGACCAGGAAATGTACTGAAAATTGAGTATTTACGCGATGGAAAGAAACGAACCGCCGATGTTCTTTTAAGAAATGAGAAAAATAGCACCGAATTTGTCACCCTCGAAGTCAATGAGTTCGATGTCCTGCAGGATTTAGGCTTTGAATTGAGAGAGCTCAGTCAAGATGAGAAACTGAGACTCAATTTACAAGGCGTTATGGTGAAAAGCGTATATAAAGGTAGTCCAATCGCGCGTACAAATATGGATCCTGGATTTATCATTACTAAGGTAAATGATAAAGTAGCGCAAAATATTGAGGAAGTGGTAGAACTAATCAATGATGCAGAAGATAAAGTGATGCTGGAAGGTATTTATGAACACTTTTCGGGAGATTATTTTTACGCTTTCAAGAAATGAATGATCGACTAGCAGTAAACACCTGTTTGTCAAACGATTACGATACTCGCACAAATATCAGCAACGCTCTGGTTGTCAAAACTTAAAATTGAGTCTACTCCGAAAACTCATGAAACCCTAAAATGTCTTTTTTAAAGTCCACTAGTTTCCAATTCGGACTAAAATTAAATTAGCTAAGCATTGATAAATAATACTGATATATTTTTACTATTGATTAAATTTGGGGATGGGAAAAAACGACCTCAACGCTAGTATCAATCAAGATGAGAATAAACTAGGCGTAAGCCGCATGCAGAGACGATTAGAAAGGATTTATGTAGGCGGCGGAAAATCAAAAATCGAAAAGCAACATAGTAGAGGAAAACTCACAGCCCGTGAGCGAGTAGATTACCTTATAGATGACGATTCCTACTTTTTTGAGATAGGAGCCTTTGCTGGCTATGGTATGTACAAGGAGCATGGCGGCGCTCCCGCAGGAGGAGTCGTAATGGGGCTTGGATATGTATCTGGGAAGATGTGTATGATAGTCGCTAATGATGCGACTGTAAAAGCCGGCGCTTGGTTTCCTATCACGGGGAAGAAAAATCTGAGAGCGCAGGAAATAGCTATCGAAAATAATATTCCACTAATCTATCTAGTCGATAGTGCAGGTGTTTATCTCCCCTTACAAGATGAAATTTTTCCTGATAAGGAGCATTTTGGAAGAATATTTAGAAACAACGCTATTATTTCTTCAAAAGGAATTCCTCAGATAGCGGCTATTATGGGTAGCTGTGTCGCTGGAGGAGCTTACTTACCTATTATGTCGGATGAAGCGCTAATCGTAGAAGGCAATGGATCTATATTTTTAGCAGGTCCATATTTGGTAAAAGCAGCGATAGGAGAAACAGTTGATAAACAGACCTTAGGAGGTGCTGTTACGCAAAGCAGTATCAGTGGTGTTACAGACTACATCATGAAGGATGATAAAGAATGTCTAGACACTATAAAAGACCTGATTGGTAAAATGGGAAGTTTCGAACGAGCTGGATTTGATAGAATAGAAGCTGTTGCCCCTAAATCTGCAGCTGAAGATCTATATGAGAACTTTCCATCTGAAGCTACTAAACCTTACGACTCTCGGAAGCTCTTAGACAGCATTGTCGATGCAGGAAGTATAACAGAATACAAAAAAACCTTTGGTCAAACTATTATCTGTGTATATGCCCGAATAGAAGGCTGGTCAGTAGGTATCGTTATGAATAATCGTGAGGTGGTAAAAAATGCCAAAGGCGAAATGCAATTTGGTGGAGTCATATACTCCGATAGCGCTGATAAAGCTACCCGATTCATTCTAAATTGTAACCAGAAAAAAATACCACTAGTGTTTTTACAGGATGTCACTGGTTTTATGGTAGGTACTCGATCAGAGCATGGAGGCATAATTAAAGATGGTGCGAAAATGGTGAATGCTGTAAGTAATTCAACCGTTCCAAAATTTACAGTGGTAATGGGTAATAGTTATGGTGCTGGAAATTATGCTATGTGCGGCAAAGCATATGATCCGCGAATGATAGTGGCTTGGCCCACTGCAAAGATAGCAGTTATGGGAGGTACGCAAGCAGCGAAGGTGATAACACAAATACAAGTAAATGCACTGAAGAACAAAGATAAAGCTCCAAACGAAGCGGCTGAAAAAGAATTGTTTGATTCTATTAAAGCACGCTACGATGAGCAAACAACCAGCTATTATGCAGCTGCTCGTCTATGGGTAGATGCAATAATAGACCCCATAGAAACACGAAGATTTATTGCTACTGGTATTGAGATGGCTAATCATGGCAAGGTGGAGAAGTTCAATGTAGGTGTTATACAAACATAGATCTAATCCCAATGCAGGAAAGCTTTAATTTTCTTTGGTCTTTTTGGAGAGTTTATAAGATTTCTATTAATTAATAGAAACCATTTTTTCAGATGCTAGCTGCGTAACGTCCACTATTAAATTTACTCCATAAATAATACCAACCCAAAGTAGAACAGAAACGGCTAAGCCAAAGAATGCTCCTTTGATAAATGATGGTCTCATTTGCTGAATTTTCATTATTATTTCCACGATAAACGGTTTTGGTTTTGCAATCGTGATATGCTAGGATGGAAGCTTATAATATTTCGCTGGGGCTAATGTAAGAAAATTTTACTTATATAAAAAAGCTTAATAGCAAAATATAATTGCACAAATCACCTATTTTATTAATATAAATACAGATTCAATGGCATGTTTGTTGTATCAACAGGCAGAAAACGTTGAATTTTGACGAAAAACATCTCTTTTTTGATGATTTAAGACACTTTTCGACTAATTTCTCTTTTGTATATTATAGACAAAAAAAGGGAATGTTCGAAGAACATCCCCTGCGATTCGCAAAATGCGAAATCAAAATTGGATTAGTATGAAATCTTTAATTAAGTTCTTTAATACTCGGATTGGTGTAAGTTCTTTTTACTTTTGAGTTAAGTCCTTGATCAGATGTATTAAAATCTGACATTTCGAAAATAAGACTTAGTAGTTTTTCAGATACAGGCCTAAGCACCTGCGGAACAAACTTATTCATTGTCATGGCGTAGTATGGATTATAATATAATTTGTTAAAGCAGTACAGGCAAAATATACATATAATACTGCATAAACGCAAGTCCTTTAACTATTTAGCGAAAATAAAATAAGTGAAACCTACCGTTCTTGTTTTTTAAGACGATATCTTCAGCAAAGGGTCACAAAGACGACTCATATTTAGTCAAACAAATTCCAAACTTGGTCTTTCGGAAGTGGCGCTGTTATCTTGATTAGTTCCTTCTTTACAGGGTGCTCAAACTCAAGGTATCTACTATGAAGATGAATGGTTCTATCTACATTAGGTACTGTAAAGCCATATTTTAGATCTCCTTTTACTGGACAGCCAATATGTCCAAGCTGAGCACGTATTTGGTGGGACCTTCCTGTATGTAGCCTTATTTCAATCAGGTGATGCCCAGCCAAACGACCAATGACTTTATAATCAAGGATGGCCTCTTTGTAGGTTTTGTTATTCTTGCCTTTCATGTTTATGACATTAGAGGTGTTCTTCTTTGCATCTTTCTTAATAAAGTGATTAAGTCTTCCTTCTAATTCATGTGGAGTTTTATTCGTAATGGCCCAATAGACTTTTTTAATAGCTCTCTTCTTAAAGACTTCATTCATTTTGGCTAATCCTTTTGATGTCTTAGCAAAAATAATGGCTCCGCTCACGGGTCGGTCGATCCGATGAATTACCCCTAAGAAAACTTTTCCCGGTTTATCATACTTTTCCTTTATCCACTGCTTCACGTAGTCGGTAAAGGGTGTATCCTTAGTCTCATCTCCATGCACTAGCCATCCGGCAGGTTTATTCAGGGCAATCAAGTGATTGTCTTCATATAATACTTGTACGTGCTTCAGGTTCAATTTCATAATCAAGATTGGCCACAAAATTAAGTTTAATCTTGGAAACGAAAAGATTTATATTTGCTTTGCAATAAACTATGGTTTGGTAATAAATTTTAAATCGCTAACAAGCAGAATGTTACAACTATGCATTCAGTTTTTATAAGCGTTTGACATCCAAAAGCTTAATGTAGCTCGATTTATAATTTTCAAAAAATTACCAAACCATTAAATAAATATTAAATATGAAAGTGAGCCTTGGTTTTTCTACCTGCCCTAATGATACCTTTATGTTTGACGCCTTGGTCAATCGTCGAATTGATACCCAAGGATTCGAATTTGAGCTTGTCATGGCAGACATCAAGGAATTAAACGATTTAGCCTTCACGGCAAAACTAGATATCACAAAACTTAGCTATAATGCCTATACTCATTTACTGAGTGACTACCTACTGCTGGATGCTGGTAGTGCTTTAGGCCACAACTGTGGTCCCTTGCTCATCAGTAAGACCCCAATGAAATCTGAGACCTTAAGCAATGATATGCTTGTGGCTATTCCAGGTCAATATACTACAGCCAATTTGTTATTTTCTTTGGCTTATCCAATGATAAAAAACAAAAAGGTTATGCTTTTTCATGAAATTGAGGAAGCTGTACAAACAGGTGTTGTTGACCTTGGATTGATAATACATGAAAACAGGTTTACCTACCAGGATAAAGGACTACACAAGATTGTTGACTTAGGAGAATACTGGGAAAAAACTTATAAGCATCCCATACCACTTGGTGGTATAGTAGCAAGACGAAGTTTGGGAAATGATAATATTAAGAAAATTAATAATTTGATAAGCCAATCCGTCCAATATGCCTTTGAAAACCCAAGCGAATCTCAGCAATTCGTTATACAACATGCCCAAGAAATGCACCCAGATGTTGTCAAACAGCACATTTCCCTTTATGTAAACTCATTTTCCTTAGACCTTGGACTTGCAGGAAGACAAGCTGTTCAAAAGCTATTTGAAGTAGGGATTGAAAAAGGGATAATTGAAGCCAATCAATATTCTATTTTTATCTCTTAAAGTTTGGTCTAGATTTGAAAATAAACCTTACTTTCGAGCTTATTAATTCACATTCGATAACAAACAATACAAGTAATGATAATTGGTGTTCCTAAAGAGATAAAAAACAACGAAAACAGAGTAGGCCTTACACCAGCTGGGGCCCTCGAATTAGTCCGTGACGGACATAAGGTTTTTGTGCAAAAAACAGCTGGAATCGGTAGCGGGTTTTCGGACGCAGAATATAAAAAAGCCGGTGCTAAAATTTTACCTACCATTGAAGCAGTCTATAAA
>CAYZUW010000055.1:0-15285 GCA_964481325.1 uncultured Saprospiraceae bacterium | reverse complement strand
GTAAAATATTCTCCCCTACTAAAATTATCCATTCTTCGATCAATTCATTTGCTAGTAAGGCTACTCTGTACTTGACTAAAACACTTGTTCAATTTTCATGCATAAGCGGGAGAAGTGATATGAGGTACCCTAGCCGACTAGTGAAGAGATAGCTAGAGGTGGATGAGCGATAGAGTGAATACATCTCTAGCTATACTCTGAACAGGAGTCTAGGGCATCGAATACAAGCGGATCACGCGACCCGAAGGGGTATGCCCAAATATTTCTAATTAAACATATACTCATAAAAAAAGCAAAGCAAAATGTAAACATCTTGCTTTGCTTTTCACTGTCAAACTATATTAGAAAGTGCTAACGATACATTTCAAAGAACCCTTTGAATACCCTATTGTCAGCATCATTAAGTTCTAGAATATAGAAGTAGGTGCCATCTGGTAAATCTCTGTTTTCCCATCGGCCATTAAATTCGTTATTGTATCCTTCTCTGAGTAAAACTTGATTACCCCATCTATTGAATATACATAATCTATTATTTGGGAAGGCATCGATGCCACCTATATGGAAGAAGTCGTTGACACCATCACCATTTGGAGATACTGCCGTAAAGATTACGATCTCTCCTTCACAATCAATAAATATACTCACAGTGGCCGTATCACAACCCAACTCATTACAAATCACATAATCAAAAGTATCTGTAACATCACAGAAATCATTGTCTGGATCGTAGGTTAATGAACAATCCAAATTAATGGATGCTTCACCAAAAATAGGATCCGTCACAAGGAATGCAGTATCTAAAGTACCACCAATAATATCATTGCCTTTGATGTCAATCACCGTCGGCGTATTGATTATCGTTGTATCTATATCGTCCACGGCTATTGGTGCCCCTGTAATGGAATCGACTACAATAAAGAAGAATGTCGTATCACAGAATCCTAAATTATCGCAAATCGAAATACACGCGGAATCAATACCTGGTTCATTTCCAGCATATTCAATACAGTTAGTCGCTGTATCAATAAAGAAATCTACTTGACCATCAGAATCTTCTGGGCAGAAATTCTCAATAGTAAAATCAGTACCTTCAAAGATGCTTATATCTAAACAGAACACATCTATATCTCCAGGGAATATAGTATCTCTAACAATCTCTGGATCGGAAACCACCGTAACAATAAAGTTGGTGGTATCGCAATTACCAAGTATATCACAGAGAACAAAACACGCGGTATCAATACCTAAGGTAATACCAGTATATGTAACACAGAACGCAGAGTCAATTTCGAATCCTACATTCGTCCCATTACTATCTGCACAAATATCTTCTACAGTCGCTATGGGCCCGACAACATTATCAAGGTCCATCGTGTCTATACAGAATACCACCGTATCTAAAGGCATAATGGTATCAAAAACAACATCACATAATAGCATGGATGGATCTAAGAATACAGTAATAGTATCTGAGCACATCTGAACTGTATCCACAAAAATCACCTCATGAAAACCTGTATCTACTAGGATAAATGATCCAAATGGTCTCGAAATGAAATCGACAGATGGTTCACTTTCTACACCTGTAGTAAGGTTTCTAAAATTAAGATCTCCGTAATCATTAACTGGATTTCCACCTTCAATGTTTATAGAAGATATAGTAGATACTTGCCAGAATGAATTTGTATCAATACTATTCATAAGAGCAAGTAATTCATCGACTGTATTAAACGTACCCGTAAAGATAGAATCATTGTACATCCATGATACTAATTCAAACGGTCCAGGCTGTCCTCCTAGATCGATCTGGTAACTTGGCGATTCCTCAATATTACAATTTCCTCTAATGTCATTGTACAATGAATCATCGACAAATATTTCATAAGTATTAAGTTCACCAAGTAAAATTCCATCAAAGCAAAGTTCTTGCAAATCATCACAAATGGTTGCTATCTGCACTAATGTATCTAGACCGTTAAAGAAATCACAATCAAGAACTGAGCATTCTGGAATGACTACTTCATCTTCTCTTACTAAACATCCATTCACATCCGTAACAGTCAAAGTTAATGTATCAGCCATCAAGCCTGTTCTGTCTTGCATGTCATCGGTACCAGGTAAATCAGACCAGTCAAAAGTATAAGGTTCAATTCCTCCTGTAACTGTAACGATTGCAGATCCTCCTGCAGCACAATCCTCCGTAACTACAATAAACACTTGTAAAGGATCAGCTTCTAAAATTTCGAAACACTCTCCTCCTGCAACGCATCCATTACCGTCAAGGATAGTAATACAATAGTTACCTACAGGTAAATTACCATTTTCAAAAACAAAGAATCCATCTGATATAATGGTATCTGCAGGCGGGGTGAACCCAGGGTCAAATGCAATATCAAAGTTGATACCGCCATCTGATTGTCCTGCACAACTAACAGAATCAATACCTGTTATCGAAACTGTTGCTGGTGGAACATTATCAGTAAGAACGAATAAGAATGGTAATTCACAACCACTTCCACCTACTTGAGTAATAGTTACTACATATAGTCCAGATGGTAGATCTGTTCTAGTAGCATTTGTATCTCCATCAGGCCACAAGAATTCAAATGGGCCCGTAACACCATTCGGGTTTATAGTCACTTGACCATTGCTCTCTCCGCAATCTGGCTGAGCCAAAATAGTAACATCTGCCAATAATGGATTAGCAACATCAATTGTTACTTCTAACAATCCTGGGCAATCATCTGCACCATCTGTGATAGTTACAACATAATTACCGGCAGGTAAATCATCTCTGAAAGATGCTATTACGGGCGCTGTCTCTCCTGGCAATAATGGCCATGTAAATGAGGACGTAGCCGGGCTAAGCGTCGCTGTTCCATCTGCAGCCTCACAAGATGCTGGAGTGGTTACTGCTGTTCCTTCTAAGCCTCCAATACTAGTCACAATGAAACTAACGCTGTCTACACATGATCCAACTCCAGATCCATTGATAACTACTGTATATTGTCCAGCTTGTAAATCAGATCGTTCATTATCAAAGGCACCAGTCGTACCTATGTCAGGCGTCCAAGTATATGTGAATAAGGAAGGATCTCCAACTAAACCAATTCTTGCTAGTCCAGTTGTATCTCCACATTCCGTTTCTAAAATAGTAACTGAAGAAATTTCCACAGACTCGCATGGGCAAGGAAGAACTTCAATTCCAGAAATAGAGGTCGTACAATTATTAGCATCATTTACTTGTACATTGAATAAGCCTGCACCAAGGTTTTGACGGAAACTACTGTTATCCATTCCTGGTAAGTCTGCCCAATCATACGTATATGGTGGTGTACCACCTATAGCATTTACTGCTAAAATTCCGTTATTATTACAATCCGGTTCAGATGACACTTGAAGCGTAAGGGGATCTGGCTCAACGATAGTGAAGCAATCTCCTCCAGCTACACATCCATTGCCGTCATTTATCTGAATACAGTATGATCCTGCAGGTAATGCTCCATTGGTAAATAAACTTATTCCATTAGATAATAGTGTATCAGCTGGAGGTGTAAATAATGGATCAAATGCGACAGAAAAGTCAACACCTCCATCTACTTGACCAAAACAGCTAATATCCATTACCTCATTGATAGTCGTTTCGCCTTGCGGAACGTCATCTGTCAAGATAAATATAAATGGTAATTGACAACCTGTGATATCTAAATCAGTGATCGTTACTAAGTAGATACCAGCTGCTAAATCATTTCTAGTAGCACCTGTAACTCCATCAGGCCACATGAAAGAAAACATACCTGAACCACCTGTCACAGCAATCGAAACCTCTCCATTGTTAACGCCACAATCAGGCTGAGAGATTATAGTCACATCTGCTTCTAAAGGATTATCTTCTCCTATTATCACAGATATTACATTTTGACAAGTAGGGTTTGCTGGATCTGTAATCGTTACAAAATAAAGTCCAGAAACTAGATCTGTTCTTTCTGCTCCAGATCCACCGTCACTCCAATCATAAGTGAAGTTCAAAGGTGTAATTGTTGCTGTCCCATCTGGTGCATTACAAGTAGCGGGTGTGGTCGAAGCGGTTGCTTCTGGTCCATCAGCATTTTGTATCAACGCAAAAGTGCTTGAAGAGCAGTTTGCGTCCATATTACTTACCACATCGATAAGATATCCACCAAATGGCAAATCCGTTCTAGTCTCCCCATTACCTTGTGGAGTACCCAAATCAGGATCCCAGTTAAAAGTGAAATCAGCAGTATTTAAATCTATATTTACGGTTGCAGAGCCTATACTCTCTCCGCAATTTGAAGCATTATTAATTACAGAAGTAATTTGAGCAGGCGTACATGCACAAGCGGCAGGATCTAGAATAACATCTACGGTACCTGTTCCAGTACATCCATTAACATCTGTACCATTCACTGTATAGGTTGTGTTTCCAGTTGGAATTACTGTAATGGAAGGAGTCGTCCCAATTGGTAAACCTGTACCGTCAAACCATTCATATGTATCCGCGCCAGTAGCAGTCAATACTACTGAAGAGCCAGGGCAAGCCGTTGGCATATCTGCCGTAGCCATAATAGTCGGCGCTACTTGCACAGTTAATACTACGGTATCCATTGTAGTACACCCAGGTCTGGTTGTTGCCAAAACATATGTTAAGGATGGGCTTGTTAAATCAGCCATATTAATAGTAAATGTTGGTGCTGGAATATCTGTTGCGCTTAAGTTAGCGACATCTGCACCTCCTATCCCTGTCCAACTATAAGTATAACTAGTTGGATCGCAGCTTGGGTCTCCAATTGTTAAACTTGTTATTGCATCATTTTCACAAATAACTTGATCTTGACCTGCATTTAAAAGTCTAGAAGTAGGTACACTAGAAACTGACACTCCACAACTTGCTCCAAACGCAACACTAATATCTGAAGAGATTAGTATATTACAAATCTCTGAAATATCAGCTTCGAATGTGTGTACGAAAGGAATCGACCCATTAGCAGGTATCGGACCCGAAGCTGAGAAGGTGCCTAACAATACGTCAGTAGAGTCTATCATACCGTTTCCATCAATATCTCCAAAGTACTCTACATCAAAAGATGTAGCAGGAAATGGCATCATACCATTTACAATGTTTCCTTCAAAAGTTACATTTTCTGTAGTAGCAGAAGCACAAGTACTAGTTGCACTAGTGATATCAAATGTAATTGCTCCTTGTTGTAGCGGGAACTGGAATAATGAACCACCATTTTGGTTTGTAATGAGATTTGCTGGACAAACTGAAGCATCAATACTACAAATAAAGTCTTGCCCACTTAGCACTTGTAAAAACCCATCTAGGGTCATCACATCACAAGGCACCATAGGTGTGTTGACAGAAAATCTTATGGTAGCTATTTCATTTAATAATAACCCTCCAGCTAATGGCCAAGTCAAAACTTGCTGACCATCTACCATAGTAATAGTAGGTTCACCAGGAATATATCCAGCTGGAACAGTTCCGCTTGATGTACCAGGAACATAGAACACTCCTAATGGAAGGGTTGTGCTTATCACATCTCCTGTATTAGAACTCGGTTCGTTTACTAGATTGGTAACCGTCACCTCTAGTTCCGCATTTTCTCCTGGAACCAATGCAGTGCCATCAGTAAGTGCAATATCAAAAAGTTTGACTACACCATTTAAAGCTCCAGATATGTTGATGGGCAATGTTTCCCCTGCTTCTAAATTAGAAGGACCATTACATCCTCTAAGTCCTTGGAAGTTGAAAAATATCACTGAACCTGATTGAAAATCACAACCAGTCATAAAATCAAATTGTATTAAAATTTCACTATCCTCTGTAGTTGGATCTAAGTCATCACCAGGTAAGCCTGATAAATCAAGCGCATTTGATAAATTAGCAAAATTTGCGTACTCATATATTGTTCCCATCACTGTAGTATCAACAATAACTGGATCAATAGCTATTGGTACTAATGGTGTAGAAGCAGGATGAGCAAACTGCACAGACCCTGGAACTAAAGTTGCTCCAGTAGGCAAAATAAACTGAGAAGTTAAATCAAAGGTTGCTCCTAAATCTGTATTCTTTAAACGTATTGTTACAGAATTCACATCACAAATATTCAAATCGTCGATTGGCTGAACCTCTACATCTGCATCCAAAAATGGATCTCTTGTACTAATTGACAAAGGTATTTCCAAAGCATCACAAGGAGGATAATCTTCTGGTGTCCATGTAGGGTCAGAGATTGGTTGACAAGCCCATCCGTTTCTTTGAAGCAGATTTAATTCTCCACAATTATTAACAGTTGCTTGTATCACATAAGTATTACATAAGTCTTCTGGGTCTGTAGACCCAACAGCCCTATCTACACCTTGGGAGAAAGCAAACACATTGTTCCCTACTGTTCCATAGGGTTGTAGAGTAAGTGTTTCTGGATTTGCTGGATCACTTACATCTACGACGGATACTACATTAATATCGCCATCTATATTATCCAATGCTATCCATGTAATTCCTGCATCTGACGTAAAAGAATTATTGCATAATTGAGTTGTCCAAGTAGCAGTATCCCCTACTAAAATAAAATTAGGGTTTGTCAAAGGATTCAACAAAAACGTTGGAGGCTCTGTATATGTAATATCATTATCTACCAAATCATTTACAAACTCCACGCAAGAAGGATCTGATACCGTCGCCGCATAAAATCTATTTTGATAGAATATTTCAGGGTCAAAGTTGAAAGTATTATCATTATTTGCACTACCAAGTAGTGATTCACAATTTGGTATCAGACGTACTCTAAAGTTGAATGAAAATGAACTTATTTCGTTGAGAGAAGGAACTATGTTCAAAGTATCAAAGAATGCTACATAGTCTCCACTAGGTGACATTTCAAAGCTTGGAACAGGGAAGAAATCATTTCCAAAAGTAGGGTGCCCCGGTATAGATACAGTTGGTTCTACAACGTCAAAAGAATTTAGTATCTGTGTATCAAATGTAAATTTGATGGAATCCACCTTAATGGAAGGGTAAAATTCATTTCCGTAAAAAGCAGAGAAATCATTAAATACAGAAATAACTTGGTAGTTAAGGAACGTTTCTTCACAACCTTCTGGGAAGTTTGTACTGTTAGGAAAAGCAAATAAAGTATTTGTTCTTGCTACAGTAAATATATCTCCAAAAGTTTCACAGAATTCATCTACACCACCAATTACAGCAAATGGATTTGCTCTTATATTTGGTACGATTGTAAATTGTACATCGTACGGTCCGTCTACATTAATAGCAAAGTTCCCTAAAAACTGGATACTATCTCCTGGGTTAAGCGTAAGTCCTAAATTAGACAAACAGTTAGGTAATTCAACTCTTATGTTATTAGATACACCGTTTGGAGTTTGAATCATATCGGCAGGAGTAACATCACAGAAAAAGTCAGTTCCACCTTGAGTGATACGAACCATACCACCACTAAAATCAAAGATTCCTTCTGGCGTAGTTGATCCATCTGGGTTATCGTAATCAATATTGAATCCAATACCTCCTGATATAGGTGTTTGGCCTACAACACCTGTGATATCCATTTCAACAGAATCACATGTTACCGCAACTTTTCTATTGGCATTCGCTGGATCTATCTTAGTTGTATAATTGTCATCTGTAAATCCAAATGTTGTACGGTTTACTTCAAAACCAGTGGTTCTGAAACCAGCTGGGCAAACAGCTGCTGGATCAAATGGACAAGGTGGAATATCTTTATGAATAAAAGGTCCTTGAATATTCGAACAATACCAAACATGTTCACATCCACAAGGAGGGCATACAAACTCGAAAGTAGTTGGGAATGTTGATTGCCCTACAGCAGCATTACAATCCGCCTGAAAAGCCATTGTCAATTCATAATTTCCGTTAATGAAAGCATCTAATGATGCATCAAATGACATAATCAAAGTATCCCCATTTATTGTACTCGACAACATAGGAATCGGAAGAGTAGATGCATTTTTAATTAATGTAGTTTGCGCTGGTACTGGAGATACCCCAGCAGGCAAAACTACTGTAGCCCTAAATACTTCATTCCCCCCGCAATTATTTGCAAATTCTCTTACACTTCTAGACTCTGTGTGTGTTACAAAAAATACAGGCCCATCCGCAAATGCATCTGGCGAAGCAAAATCTTCAAAGGCACTATTTACATTAGAAGGTCTTACGAAACCTGTCTGCGTATTAACTAATCCATCATTACAAGCGTCTGAGTAAGTAACTCTAGCAGAAAGAAATGAAGAAAAGTCATTTACGCAATTATCGGCAGTGCCTTGTGCAAGCGAACAATCAAAATTATATTCTACGGATATCTCCACACTTTCTGTAAGTGCAAGGTCATCAAAAAATCCATCTCCGTCAAAATCTTCTAGCCCACCTGGTCCATCTGGATCCGTAGTGAAACCTGGATTATTATTCAAGTCAATCACTGATGAGGTAGCTGGAATATTAACTCCACCAATGTTGAATGCAGTGATAGTATACCCATTCTCCGCTGTTAAGAATCCTGGTCCTAAGCCTATCCCCAATTGGATATCTATCATTGTACCAAATCCTGCGTCTAACTCTACTCCGTTATTTGTGTAAGTAACCGCTGCAGTACCAGGTTGACAATAACCTACGTTTACTGTTGGGACAGTACCTGAGGTAGCAATTTCGGGATTTGCAGCACCGTCTCCAATACGAACAAAATCCGTAGTACTAATAGAATTACAGAATCTACCAAAACAGCCCCATGAAGCATCGTGTGTACTGGTTCTTGTATCCGTACAGTTTGCTACGCATAAAGTCTCAGTAATGGTAACAGTCTCATTAGAATTGATAAAGCCATCTCCATCACCAGGTCCTCCTGATGTGGTATTGTTCATGAATTCGGGTCCAGCAATCACAATATTAACTATCGTATCGCCAGTCATTGGATCTAAAGTTTTGAAAATAGGTTGATCTATTCCATTTACGTCTATTGCTTGAATACTTGCACCTGGGCCTTGAACTACTTGATATTGTATGGTATCTACAAATCCAGCAAGACCAGAATTC
The DNA here is from genome assembly GCA_964481325.1 of uncultured Saprospiraceae bacterium. Lineage (GTDB taxonomy): Bacteria > Bacteroidota > Bacteroidia > Chitinophagales > Saprospiraceae > JALZVN01. The sequence continues at coordinate 6,194 of CAYZUW010000055.1, read as the reverse complement.
GAAATAGTAATTTGTCTATCAAAGCAATCCCCAACTCTAAATGGACCAGAAGTATTTGTTAAGTCTATTGTGAAAAAAGGAACGGCTAATGCATCTCTATATTCTGCCGTAGCCTCAGTTTCCGTAGTTGCTGCGCCTTCAAATGTATATTGAGTCTCCCACTCATCAAATACGGACAATGCGTTATTTGCATCGAGGGTATCAATTACACTACAATCGGCAAGTATGAAAAATGTAATATCCACTGATGTGACTCCGACAGGACTCAAGTCTGGAATAGAAAATTCAGGTCTATTAATAGATCCTGTTGGTAACTCTGTAACCCCAGCTGAAGTGGCTGCAACATTAAGTCCAGCATATCGAATGCCTTCAAATAAATTAGCAATTGCCGTAATATTTTCTCTCGGAGAAGTAGAAGTCCCATTCACTCTGATAGTAACAGTAACCTCATCTGTGTCTCCACAAACATTTAGAAAATCAGGAACTGTGTTCGCATTAGAATAGGAAACTCGCAAGTTATCCTGAGCAAAGGTCATTTGAGGGAGCGTTATACATGCAAAAAAACATGCTATAACAATTAGCCTTAGCGGATTCATAAGTTTATTTTTAACTATTTTCGTTAAGTATTCGGTGACCAATAGGTCTATAAATCGAATTTCTCTAGTGTCTGACTAATACATAAATTTATGACTATCAATAATTTATGGGTAAATCAATCTACTATATCATAGTATTATTGACTAAAATCATACCAAATTGGGCATTTGTGGTGGTGATTGACGAGATTTAAGATGACAAAAGAAAATATAAAGAAAACAATAATATGTATTATCTAAATATACTAGAAGGATTCTAGGGCTGGATATAATTTTTGCATTGGAAGCCCCATGATATTTGAGTAGCTGCCTACAATTTTTTTGATCTTACATAGACCTATCCATTCTTGAATACCATAGCTACCCGCCTTATCAAAAGGGCTATAAGTATTCACGTAATATTGAATTTCCTCGGTACTTAAAGTAGCTAAATGTACATGAGAAGTATCGGAAAAGGATAGCTCTTTGGTTTTAGAAAGTATACAAACTCCAGTGACAACGGTATGTTTTTTAGAGGAAAGGGTGGATAACATCTTAAACGCATCTTCTGCGTTTGTTGGCTTACCAAAAATTACGTCATCGTAAATCACTACAGTATCAGCAGTGATCAAAATCTGATTATCTTCAATTAGCAGTTTACTTTCTATAGCTTTTTTCCTAGCCAGAAATTCTGCAACCTCATATACATTTAGGGTATCAGGATAATCCTCTTCCACTTCTACCGTTTTGATTTCAAAATCAAATCCAGATTTGGCAAGCAATTCTGATCGTCTCGGAGATTTAGACGCAAGTATAATGTTATGTTGGAAAGCTTTAATCACGTCTGCAAATAAAGGAAAACTAAACCAAACAACATAAAAAGTTTGATCCCATTACTCCAATTTCCAAAATGTACTGCTGTTTCTAACTTTGGTAAACTAAGCAAAAGAATACTAGCTATCAATACTAATGGGGCTGTACCAAGGACAATAGACATTGTGTTTTGATTCATTTTATCAAAAAATAAAGTCCAAATCAAAATAGAGGATAAAAGTAATAGGAGAATTATTGTTAGAACAAATTTACTTTTACGCTTTCCAAATAATATGGGGAACGTATTTGCTCCGAATGCTTTGTCTCCCTTCAAGTCTTGAATATCTTTTACGATTTCACGTAGAAAATTAGCTAGGAAGGCCAATAAGCAATACAAGGATAAAATATGCAATATTCTTATGTCGCCTATCCTAATTACATTTTCATATTCCGCAAGGAAAATCAACACTGGAACACTGGCTACAAAAAGTGATATTAAGAAGTTGCCAAGCAAAAGTGATTTTTTTAAATGGGTGGCATAAATATGCAATAGACCTGTAAAAATAGGGAACAATAATATATAAGGAACTTTGTCTAAACTCCAACCAAGATAAATGGTAATTAAAAGCCCGATGCCTAGAGTTAAATAATACAGAGAGCTACAAAACTGAGAAGTCAAATCTTTTCCAACTATGACTTTATGCGGCTTATTGATTAAATCAATTTTAACATCTTTAATATCATTTATAATATATCCTGCAGCTGCAACAAGCATTGTACAAAGTGAAAGAAGTACAAAGTGAACTAGATTAAGATTATGAGAAATGGAATGCTGGGATAATGAGTAGCCAATAAGGTTAGACCATACAATCCATTGTGTAATGAATATGATAAGAAGGTTTGGCCAACGAATTAACTTTAAAATGTGTAGCCACATACATTGGATAAATTTGGATTAAGCAACAAACCAATTATCGTGAAGCTTTAGCACTCTTTCTATCACATCTCTCACACAGCCTTTTCCTCCTTCAAGAGGGCTAACATAATTGCTCAAAGATACAATTTCTGGGACTGCGTCTGCTGGGCAGGTTGGAAGACCTACTAGTTTCATTACATCATAATCTACTATGTCATCCCCCATATACAGGATCTCTTGTGTATCGAGGTTATACTCAGAAACAAGCGCCTCAAATTTTGATTTCTTGTCCTTAACTTTTGAAAATATCAAAGGTACACCAAGATTCGAAAATCTTTTTGTAATTCCTTCAGAACCACCTCCTGTGATGATATATACGTTGTAGCCTTTAGCTATAGCCGTACGGATAGCATACCCATCTCTAGTGTTTACTGTTCTAAGTAATTCTCCATGCTCAGTAACCAGGAGATTACTATTCGTTAATACCCCATCAACATCGAAAATAAAAGTCTTAATATCATTAAACTTAGAGAGCGTATTCATCAATAGTTGGATTATTGGTTATCTCTCCACTCATAAACCCATTTCGCTTGAATCATTTCGAGATGTCCCTCATTGCTCTGCTCTTTGGTTCCTTCAAAAGAGGGAATTTCCAATATCCATTGCAGTAGGTCAGTAAATCTGATTCTATAAATTTGACTTTCTCCAAATTCGTCTCCAAACTTATCATATAGCTTAATCGCTATATCTTCATGATCCTCCCAGAAAATTGGTAAATCATCAATTTCTTTAAATGGCATTTCGATTCTTTTTTAGTGTTCGTGTCCAATAATTAGTGATTGATCCGGTATCTTAACTTCAAGTTCCGCATCCTCATCCAAAATAATACTCTGACAGCCAAGACGTGACTCTAAAGTAGGGTTAATAGCTCTATCGATGAAGTCTTCTTCTTTATCCGATATTTCTTCTAGGTGTTTCTCTCCTTTTAGTACGTAAACGTGACAAGTACTGCATGCACAAACTTCACCACAATTGTGATTAAGGTGAACATCGTTTTCTTCAGCAACCTCTAGAATAGATAGACCTTTTTCTATATTATCCACCTCTACCGCTTGGATATTTTTATCTTCAAAAGTGAATTTGATTTTTGCCATTGAATTGTATTGTTTCGCAAAAGTAATTGTAATCAATTAGCAAAACAAGCTACTTGAACTTAAGTTTTATAAATATGTTTGTCAGCACCCTAAAAGCCTTCGCAGGAAACTGAAAATCAATCAATTACTTTAAACAAGTACTCATGGGACGAAAAGGAAACGGACTAGCCATCCATTGGTAGGAGCTAGCTATCCGAATATCATAATTCTACCAATGCGTACATAAAAATCTGAAAATTTTCTTTTCTAAGCGCTGGTCCTCTTAAAGAGAAAGAATACCTAAGAAGAGGGCCAAAAAAAACAAAAAGCCTGTTTGAAATAAATCAAACAGGCTCTCTGACAACTTTATAATTCTTTGTTTAGAACGGGCATCCGTTGCAGGTATCTACCTTTGGATCTGATTTTGCTTGCGACTTGGCGTTTTCACCACAGCCAGCACATGCAAGTACTCTAAACTCTGTACGTCTATTTAACTGGTGCTCTTTTTCACTACAAGGGATGTTGTTTGCACAATTGTTTACGTTGATATTCTCACCGAAACCTTTTGCTACCAATCTATCCTTTGGAATTCCTTTTTCTCCTAACCAACGAACAACTGATTTCGCTCTACGAGATGAAAGTCTATCGTTGTAGTTGTTACTACCTCTTGAATCTGTATGCGAACCAATCTCCACAACATAGTCAGGATTGTTTTGCATCAAAGTCAATAGCTTAAGCAAATCTTCCTCAGCATCGTCCCTAATGTAAGACTGATCAAAATCATAGTAAATGTGTAATAGGTAGTAGATAGATCCATCAACACTTGCTGTAGGACTTGGCTGGAAAGGTCCATCAGACTGAACTGGAACTCCTCCTTCGTAAGTGATACCATCGATAATTACTCTTCCATCTTTTGGTACTGAAGATGGTACAGTAGTTACAATTTCAGTTGAAGCGATAGGCTTATTAAGTGTCAAGTTACCCACTAGTGTCTCAGATGTGTTTAAACCTCTAGTACACTTTTCTGTAGTAGCATCTCCGTAAGCTTCTTTCGAACCTTTGATAGTATAACAACAGTCATCGCTAAGCATAAAGTTATATTTACCATCTGCTGAAGTAGTCGCTGTTTGCTCTTCTTCATCACAATCATTAAGCAATGTGATAATGGCTCCTTCCATTGGCAACTGCGTCTCACCGTCGTATACAATACCTTCGATGTCAAACTTTAAAGCACCGTTTAAAGGAATTTCAACAAAAGTCTTCTCACTCAAGTTAGCAGTTGTACAACCTTCCTTTTCATTTTCATCATATGATTCTGCAGAAGCTTGGAAAGTACAACATTCATTCGTTCTCATATCAACGAATACTTTACCATTTTCTGCAGTAGTATATGTTTCACCTGTACAATCATCTACTACTAAAGCACCTTCGATAGGTTCCTTTGTATTTTCATCAAAGACATAAATCTCAACAGGTACTGCTGTTTTTTGGAAACTGTAGATATCATCTCTTCCTGCTCCTCCTGTTCTATCAGAAGATAAGTAGCCACAAGTTCCTTCCTCATTAAAAATGATTCCGAAATCATCTGATACGGTATTAATAGGATATCCAAGATTATCTATAGGTCCGAAGTTTCCGTTTCCTTTATCATCCATATAATAGATATCTAAACCTCCTATCCCAATGTGTCCATTTGACGCGAAGTATAATCTACCTGTTTGGTGATAGTAAGGGAATATTTCGTTTGCTTCAGAATTCACCTCTGGTCCCATATTCATAGGAGGCCCCCAAGAGCTACCTTGCTTGTCAGCGTAGTATAAATCCATACCACCATAACCACCAGGCATATCAGAAGAGAAGTAAAGCTTACTTCCATCCATTGATAATGTTGGGTGCGCAACAGAATATTCATCAGAATTGAAAGGTAATCCAACAGGGTCAGAGAAACTTCCATTTCCATTATTATTTACTGAAAATACTTTTAGTTTAACGATGTCATCATCTGACTTACCTTCTAAGTTGTTTCTAGTATAAAACATCATAGATTGATCAGCAGAAAATGTTGGTGCAGCATCGTGAAATTTAGTATTAGCTGATGACCATTTAGTTGGTCTACCGTATACATACTCTCCACAAACACCACCTTCATCTGAGCTGCCAGAAGACTTACGATCTACATAGTACAAATCAAGAAAAGGATTACCCGTCCATGAGTGTGTACGATCTATGGCTGAAGAAACCGATCTCTCAGAAGAAAATACAATACCGTCTTCGTAAAAAACTGGACTAAAATCATCTAGATTAGAGTTAAAGTCAAGATGCTTGACTTCATAGATTCCGCTATTTTTGGTCATTAACTCCTCCTCATAATCACAAGCCCTTACTAGGTACTGTCCTCTAATGTCGTCTGGTCGAGCAGCTATAAACTGACTGTACCATTCTTGAGCCACATCACACTTACCATTACGCTGGAGAGCTTGGCCATAAAATAAACTGTGATCTGCTGTTGCTTCAGGAAGTCTTACGACTTGGCCATACCAAAATTCGGCATTTTCAGAATCACTAATTTTTCGGTAAGCTTCTGCTATCAGAATTTTAGCCTCCGAACTGTCACTGTTATCCAATATTTGATTTAACAATTCTATGGCTCCGACATAATTTAGATCCTCCATATACTTCTGAGCTTTTTTAAGCTTGGAAGATTGAGCAAAAAGACCGCCTGAAAGAATCGTTACCATCAATACAGATAGTAAAGAA
>CAYZUW010000054.1:12194-15392 GCA_964481325.1 uncultured Saprospiraceae bacterium | reverse complement strand
ACCAAGTATTTAGCTATGAATTATAAAATTAAAAAGTAATCACCCGCATCAAGTCAGAAAATTGCTCTTCCACACTAAATAACCTATCCTGATAGGCAGTAGCACTCAGCTTGAAATTGTAAAGCTTATCATCGCGGAGAGTTAGTAGTAGGGTGATATTTCCAAATCCTTGGGCGATTCTTCCAGCCTCATTATATTGAGGTCTAGGTTTTAGATAATGCCTTTCGACGGTTTCTACCCAAGTTTTCATGCTGTAAGTGCGTGTATCAGAAACCTGTGTACGATATTGATGAACCTCCCGAATCCTTTCTTTGAAAAAGTCCATCAAAAAACGTGCTTCATCTATACCATATTCAATATCTGCTAGATGAATGGCCATCCCTTTGGTAGAAGCGGTATATAAAAAGTCGATGTGTTCGGATTGTTCTCTTCCTTTCTTTTGATAGATGGCATACTGTTCTGAAATCCAGTTCAGCATTTTTTTATGCTGAGGCCCTCCTTTCCATATTTCGTACTCTTGAAGAAATTCTTCAGACCGCTTTATAACTTCATGTATGGCAGGCCGAGTTGGTGTACTAAGTTCTGACTGTGTAAGTAAAGCTTTGATCTTAGACCACCAACTGGGCATATAATAATTTTAGGGGTAAAAGGACTCTATAACTCTATAATTCGGCCATCAACTGAGCAGGTTGTTTAAAGCCAACAATTGATTTTTCAATTTGTAACTCAGGATTGATAATTACCAAACTTGGGTATCCTCTTACTTTTAAGTATCTTGAAAATTCGTGTGGCGAATTTCTTCTGTTTTTTGGTCTGTTAGGATCGTGACCTGGGTTGCCAAATTCTTTATCACCAAATTTTACTGGACCAGGGGATTCCGCATCAAACTTCACGGCATAATAGTCAGTATGTACCTTCTCTATTACTTGAGGGTCGGAAAATGTCATTCTATCCATCATTTTGCAAGGACCGCACCACTGAGTGTATACGTCCACAATCATGTTTTTGGGTTCATGCTTATTTAGCGTTTGCGCTTCTTCGATAGTCAACCAGTGAACCTTTTCTGATGAAGATGGGTAGTTTACTTTAGCAGCACTTGCGTTTGAACTTTCAGAAGAGGTCCCATCACCCGCACAAGAAAACAAAACTACTGCGATGCAAAGGAAAAATATGTTTTTCATAATTTAGTAAATTGTCAAACCACTCTTTTTTTAAGCGCATTAGATATGCTACTGTGGTCATGTTTTTTAAAATGTATACTCGCCCTAACAGCAGTCCACACAAAGACCAATTGGCCTAAGTAGTAGATAAAAGCTAAAGGCGTGTCAAAGATGCTAATATTAGGGCGAAAATTCAATCCTAAATAGCAATTATAGACCAATAATAAGGCAACTGACACCCAAATACTGGTTAATATGCTACCATTCATCTGATTGTATAGGTTTGTGGCGGCTATAAAAAGAAAAAGACTGCTCAAACCAAGGCACAAGGAAGGAACCAAAAAGGAATTAGGCAATGGAAAATGAGGGGCTATAAACATAAAACATACACCAATGAGTCCTAAGAAAAATAAAGCCCCTGCCAATTTTTTATTTCTAAAAAGTAGGGTACTACTCACACTCGTGATCGATATCAAGGCTCTAGCATAGCTGAAGTAAGCAATGATCATGAGCGCTATTATGATGAAGGCTAAGTAATTTCCTAAAACAGACTCGACTATCTCTAGCAGATTGCAAAAAGTAAAAAGAATTAGCCCAAAAAAGATTTGCTTCTCGAACTTGGTATCGATGGCAGTATTCAAATAAAAGAATCCAATCAATAAGGGCAGGGATGCCCATCTAGCTACCGAGGCTATCCATGGCATAGATTCTATCTCCACAAATACACTAAGTAGTATAAAGCATATATAGATGGCGATAATGTAAATTCCTCTGACAGAAATACTTTGATTGGACATATCTATAAAAGTAGGAAATTTTTTAAATCGAAAGGAAAGAATAACACTATTGTAATCTTACGACAAGTAGCTCATATAGAGGAAAGCATTATTTTTCTTATTTTAGTATCTCAAGAATTATCGATAAATTAAAATATGAACAGACGCCTAACCACTTCTATATTATTCACTCAAGTTTCGGTAGTAAAATATTGATATAGAAAATAAACAATATTTACTGTAAGGATGATTAAGCTTACTCCTCGATATCGTAAATCATTGCCTCAGCGTCGGCATCTTGAGTATCATATATTTTGGGCTCCTTGTCGCTTTCATTGAGCGACATAGCTTCTAACTTGTCAAACATATCCACGGATTGGCTCCAAAATTCTTCAAAAGTAGGACGAAGTACCACAGCAACAGTTTTTACTTGTGCTGGGTATTGCTCTAGGTAGGGATAGCTCATAGACTCTTGCTTGGTAGCGATATCTATTAAGTCGGATTGATCTGCAAACCAAACCAACATACTCAATAACATGATCAGTACACCAGATAAAACAACACCTCCTGCGAGTTGATTGGCAAAGTTGATTCTAGCCGCGCGAAATAAGCCTTCGAGTGCCCTGGCCATCGTCCGTATGAGAAACATGGTAACAATAAAGGTGAGGATAAAGCCTCCAAGAAACATCAGCGGATTGCTACTTTTGAACAAGGTCTCCAAGAAAGTAGCGGCAGCTGGTGCCATCTTAAAAGCAGCCAATAAACCAATAAAAATACTCAAGACTGCAAATAAAGTATTAATGATACCTTGAGAGAATCCAAGATAAAACCCATACAACAGCACGATAGCAAATACAACGTCTATAATCATAATAGAAATATTGATGAAAGCAATCAAATGTGTGGAGGGGGAAAGCGGGCGCAATGCCCTGCTTTATAGTGTATCATTCTCAGTGATGCAGTATTAAACTGCAAAAGCAAAAATATAGTTGCTTATATATTACAAAAATATATAATATGTTTGACAATTTATAATTTTTCCCTTTTTAGGATAGTGCAGGGCATGCTCTTTGTTTTTAGTGCTTATCTGAAAGTCTTTTAAAAAATGTAAAACCGAAAAATCTTAAATGTAAAAGTAAGAAAGCATTTAGCTATTAGCGGCTAATTTTCTTGCTATGGGGCGGTGTCCTTTCCGGACTGTAAAAGATATCGATATGTTTTGGGATGCTTTTCCCAATTCGATTTTACCCTTTTACATTTAC
>CAYZUW010000054.1:0-12094 GCA_964481325.1 uncultured Saprospiraceae bacterium | reverse complement strand
TATCGATATGTTTTGGGATGCTTTTCCCAATTCGATTTTACCCTTTTACATTTACTTCCCATAGATGCAATACAAGTATCCAAGTCTACGCTACGTAGGTTTTTATTGGTTTTAAGGACGCAGCAAAAAATATAAAACCGAAAAATCTTAAATGTAAAAGTAAAAGCCTTAAGAATTAGCATATAGCAATTAGCCGCTAATACCCCGCTAACTCCTAATACCTAAAACCTAATTCCTTTTTTTTTGGACTAGCGCTGTGCAGGAGGGGCGACGATAGGAGCCAGCCCGTAGGGCCGACCGAATAGGGAGCTCCGAAACATAGCGGCGGCAATGCTTGCTGCGCTGATAGGCGATTGCCGCAGTCCCCAAATCAAACCCTTACACAGACAAATACTTTTGCAAAAAGCCACACATGGTCTTGTAAAATTCAAACTGATTTTCTTCATTGCCAAATCCGTGGCCCTCATTATATTTTACGAGATAGGGGACATCTACATCACGTGCGCGCAAAGCCTCCACGATTTGATCCGATTCGTCGATGTTGACTCGCGGATCATTAGCCCCTTGTACGACCAATAGTGGAGTACGTATTTTGTCGATATGCAGAGCTGGAGAGGCAGCCGTCATGTGCTCGATATCTTTATCTGGATGACCGACCATCTCGTACATCATATCTAAGTAAGGTTCCCAATACGGAGGTATGGTTTTCAAAAAAGTAAAGAGATTGCTTACCCCAACGTAGTCGATGGCACAAGCGTATAAGTCAGGTGTGAAAGTGATGCCCGCCAATGTCGCATAGCCTCCGTAGCTCGCGCCATAAATAGCGATGCGCTTTTCGTCAGCGTAGCCTTGATCGATCAGCCACTGTACGCCATCCGTGATATCATCTTGCATGGTCTTGCCCCATTGTTTGAAACTGAGTTCCCAAAAGTGACGCCCGTATCCGACGCTACCTCTAAAGTTCATTTGCAATACCCCGTAGCCTTGCGAGGCGAGTAATTGTATTTCGGGATTGTATCCCCATCGGTCTCTCGCCCAAGGACCACCATGAGGGTTGATGACGAAGGGTATTTTTTTGCCTTTTTCATAATTGTTAGGAAGGGTCAAATAGGCGTTGATGGTGACCCCATCTCGTGCAGTGTACTTTATCGGCAACATCGCTGCCATATCATTTTCATCTATCCATGGACTGACGTCCACTATTTTCTGGAGCCCATCAGTTTGGGAGTCATAGAAGTAGTAGGCGCCTAGAGATCGGTCACTATACGTGCGCATAATGTATTTGTCCTCATCCCTATTAGCAGAGCTGATGCCAACTACATAGCCAGGTAGTTTCGCCTCCAGCTTTTCTTGGAGCTTCTGGCGTTGTGCGTCCAGAAAATGAGTTTGCATTTTGGAAGTATAATAGTTGACCGTAGTAGGTACTTTTCTTTTGCGAGAGTAGGACATAGAAGACACATCTACCTCCACGTGCTCAAAAATGACCTCTCCTGTTTCTTTACCAGAGTGCAGGTCAAACTGGGTTATTATATTTTTATCTCTATTGAGATTGGAACTCACGTAGACCAAGTGATCTTGCTCGAAGTCAAAAAATAGAGGGCTTACATTTTCTTTAAAGTTGGTTTTGAGTACGTCTTTAAAATCTTCGTTCTCATGGTCTCGGTACATGAGTACAGAGTTGACACCATCGACAACTCTAGTAGCGATGCGAAGCTTCCCATGATGGTCAGTCATCCAATTGCTGATGGCTTCCATGGGATTTTCGTTTTTGGCCAGCTGAGTGATCTCTCCAGTATGTATGTGGATTCGATAAGGCTCAAAGAGTTGGGGATTATTTTTATTCATCCCGATGATGATATGGTCTGGATCATCATGTAGGCTGTCAATGATATTGATTCGAATATTCTCAAAAGGAGTGAGCTCCATCAGATTTTCGCCAGTAATATCCACCGCAAACAGAGAGAAGTTTTCATCTCCACCGCTGTCTTTGATATAAATGATACGGTCGTCGTTTTTCCACATATATCCCGCGATGTCCCGCTCGGTCTCAAAGGTCAATTGTGTCGGTTCGGCGTCGCCACCTATCGGTTGCACAAAAATATTTAGCCTTCTCTGGTAGGGCGCCTTGAATGAAAAGTGCGTGCCCGTAGGAGAGATTTGGTAAGCTGTTTTCTCAGGTTTTTTGAAGAAATCCTCTACTTTATATTTTCCAGAAGAGGAAGCAAGTTTTATAAGTGCCTCTATCTCTGAGGGATTGGAGGGCAGTGAATTGTTGCCTGGAAGTGTATCTGACATTTAATGTTTTGTTAAATTTTTAAGTAATAGCACGATAAATCGCGGTGAATGGTCTAAAAAGCAGCCTTTAGCCATGTCATTATATAAAATTATTTAATATTTAATGGACAATTAGTACATTAGACACTTATTAGAAACAATTTTGCGTTTTGGTCTCTAGAACAGTGCAAAGGTATATAAATCAATTTTTTATCTTTGTGTAAATACACCTCAGTGAAAAGATTTATCTATAGTTGCTTTTTTCTAGTTTTCTTGAGTATTCATAGTGTGATGGCTATTGATTCCTCCTCAAACAAATTAGAGCAAGACACCATTTTACCGCCTGTATTTCTGATTGGAGAGTACGAAAATCAGTACAACGATATTATCGAGGATTATTCGACGCTCTTATTCGCAGTGTGCGAGTACGATATGGATGTCGCTTTTTCAAAGTGGCAAAGCATGTTGAAAGAGATGAACGGATTTGCCGAACGCAACGATATGGACCTAGACGGAGTAAAAGTTTGGCTAAATGTGTTCATGGAGCCAAACGGCGAGATTTCACATCTAGGCTATTACCTCAAGCCGATGTCTAAAAATATAGATACAGCCGAGCTCAATGCTTTCTTCAAAGAGTTTATAAAAGATTATAGATTTCCTTTACTGTCCAAGTCTACCTATTCCCATTACGGTACCGCTTCATTTCCCGTTTATCCTATTCGATCTAGCACTCCACCCAGTGGTAGTGGACAATTGTCTACTGGTCAGCAAAATTAAGATTATTAGGGCGATACCTGCGGCCCGCGCTGTCCATGACTCCGCGTTCGCTGCGGTCCTTCGGACTGGCTCTAAGGAGCCATCATTCCCATCGCTATCGCGTTAGATCTGATATAGAATGAAGATTGAAGTTCCAAGACTTATTCTTTCTAAGTTAGATATGCATATCAAATCCACGGCTTTAGTCGTGGGGGTCAAATTTGATTACAAAAAAAACTTGAGGGTTGAATAATGTCACCTCTCGACTCAATCGGGAGATGACATTATTTAGCCCGTAAAGACACAGCGACAAGAACCTAAGAGAAGCCTGCCCCAATTTTTATCGGGAGTGATTACTATCTGATGAGAGAATATTTATATTAGAATAGGTAAGAAAAACCACGTTCTTAAAAACAACAAAAAAAGCCACCTACTTTTGTAGATGGCCTTTTATTATTTTATCTAAATCTAATTGATTAGTTATACACGCTCGATTTCTTAAACTTAGTGCACAAGCAGTAGTAGAAAATAGCTCTATACTTATTACGATTGCTCTTACCCATTTGGTCACAAACTTCTTGAATCGCTTCATCCAATTTTGGAGAATCTTTTAGACCTAGTTTTTTGATGAGGTAATTGTATTTTACTCTTTCTAATTCTTTTGGGTCTCCACAAGACACAGAACTAGCATCTTTGTTGTAAATAGAAGGACCACAACCTTTAGCTACTTTCTCAAATAATTTTGCATCATACTTAATGCCAATTTTGTCCATTGACTTTTGATATTTGGTAACTTCTTCTTGAAATCTACTCATAGTGTTATAATTTTTTAAAGGATTAAAATAATTCAAACAAATATATTCAAACAAATTCACATACGAACTATAAATAAAGAAGAATTCTGTACAAATTTATTCTTGCAGTTTTTGTGTAGCTTCTTGATTCGTAGGCTTATACTTGTCAGGAAAGTCATTATAATCAAAAGGAAGAATCCAGTCCCAAGACGCGGTCCAAGACCACTCCACCTTAGCCAAATCTACACTGCTATCTGTATAGGCTTGATAGTTTCTTCCATTGAGTTTTACTTTGAAATGAGGATAAACAGCTACGGAGTCCGTTTCCCATTTTGCTTGATATTCATCTCTTAGATGGTGGGCTATGAATAGAATCATGTCAGGATGTGACTTGTATTTTCCGTTTTGACGTTTGGTGAGGAATTTAGAAGCATACACTCTTTTTTCTTGCGTATTGGTGAGATTCTTAACCATATAATATCCGTGTCCTTGTTTGCCACGCAACATCATGCGCCATGAATATCTATGGCCTTCTTCGGTCCAAGCTACATCACCTTTGTATAGATGATGCCTCAACGGGAGTAATAGTTGGACAATACAAAAGACAATGAGGATACCTGCTGTGATAGAAGGGAGTACGGGTATATGTTCAGTACGAAGCGTGGATATATTATTCTGTAAAAAGGTCAAATAGGTAGTATTCCACTTTCTGATGAGTTTAATTTTTTCCTGCAAAAAATTTACGACCGTCCGAGGAAAATTGGCTGGAAAAAATAAGGCCGTGACCGCAATAGATAACCATGGAAAAATGCCAATCTGAAATACCAAAGTGTTCGAGATATGAAAAAAACAACAAACCAAAAATGCGGCTATCCTCGTCCGCTTAATTAACATAAAAGGGATAATAAAAAGATCATGCAAAAGACCTCCATAACTCATCACCCACGGAACCCATTCTTGCTCAAGCAATGGGCCAATGAGTAAATAATCTTTTTTATAAGGCAACCATACTCTTAAAGGTAAGGCACGAAGCCAATCAGGATTTATTTTCGCTATACCACCAAAAATGTAAACGGTAGCCATTAAAAATTTGAGCAGCCAAATCGGCCATTGAGGGATTGCGTTGGCGTAGATTTTTGGATTCGACTTTAGGTCTAGCGAAAAGGCTTTGTGAGCAGGCACAAAAATCATCAGGTAGCTCAGTACACAGAATAGATATCCATGATTTAAGTAATTGCACTTTTCTAGAAAGAAAATGTAGCTAAAACCGATGGCAAAAACAAGGGCTGAAAGCCTGTACCATTTTCCTACCAGGACTCCAATGGCGGCCAATGCCGTTATCCAGAATACTAAACTCAACCATGGATCAGGCATAGTCTGTACCCATTGAAATCCGTAATACTTGATTTGAAGATTGTCTGGATTGAAGGTGTCCTTCATCAAGTGATAGTGAACCCATACACCTACTACATCTAAAAAACCTAATAACCCAAACACTATCCTGAAAAAGATAAGTGGAGCAATGTCTATTTGTCGAAAAAGGAGTTTAAACGGCATTCATTTTTGCTTAGCAACTGGACAAAGGTAGGGCTGAAAGCGCATTTATACAATCTGAAGTACAGGAATAGGAAAGAAATGATGCAAACTGTTAAAAGAGCAGTTTGCTATGATAAAGTGAAAAACTACGCAATTTAAGGACTTCAAACGCATTTAAATGAGGACTCATGTAATATTTGTAATCAATTTGGTTACAAATAGCATCATTCGCGAATTATTTTAAAATAAACGAAACAAAATGTTGAATTATGTAGTTATTGCTTATATATTTGTCATCATAATAAGTATAAAATAAGCGTATGAATTACACAGCTGCTAAAAAATCGATCCAAGTGTTAGTAAGTAAGAAGGGTACAAAGGTGGTCATAGCCTCTCACCTTCATCAGACACTGAATATCCCAATGTTTAAGTTCAATCGTAATGTGGCCAAGTGGATAAAAGATGTGTATGCTTTTGAGGACGATATCAGAATGCCAAAGGAATTTAAGGACTATGGTGAGCGTAAATTTGAATTTGGAAAGCAAAAGGATTTTTATTTGTCGCTGGAGTTGGCGCGCTTGATATGTTTACAAGCGGAAGCAGACAGCAAGCTCAAGCTTGCACTAGCCAAGCATTTAGCGACAATAGAGTACTCAAATGGCACAATTCCACTGTTTTTTCAAAGACGCGCGAAAGCACCAAGACGAATTAAGAAAAAAATTAATATTAACAGCCATAAAAACAATGGAGTGCAACTAGGATTGTGGTAATTTTCTTAGTTTTGCTCAGGATCTTGGTTTGCAGAAGATCAGCACTAAGGATATTAATAAAATCAAAATTTCAGGCTAAGCGCCTTCAATTTTTGCATTAAATACACCTTTAGATAAAAGCAATTAAGGTATCTTAATATAGCACTTTGATTTTATATGTTCATTTTATTTTATAGTAGTCCTTTCTCAATTGCTATTTCTGTTAGTAATAACGGATTTTTATGCAAATGGTATAAATTAAGTTTTTAAAATTATGGCTCAGGTTACTTATACAGAAGACAATATACGCTCACTCGATTGGAAGGAACATATCCGACTGCGTCCAGGTATGTACATCGGGAAGTTGGGCGATGGCTCTTCTCATGATGATGGTATTTATATCTTAATCAAAGAAGTTATAGATAACTCCATCGATGAATTTGTGATGGGGTATGGAAAAATTATTGACCTCGAGATCAAAGAAGGAATAGTAGAGATTAGAGATTATGGACGCGGCATTCCGTTGGGAAAGGTGGTCGATTGTGTCTCTAAGATCAATACCGGTGGAAAATACGATAGCAAAGCTTTTAAGAAATCGGTAGGATTGAATGGAGTAGGTACAAAGGCAGTAAACGCACTATCTGAATACTTCAAGGTTGAAGCATTTCGTGAAAAAAAGCAGAAGCGAGTTGAGTTTGAATATGGAGAAATATTGAAAGACCACAAGGTCTCTAAGACTAGCGAAGGCAATGGTACGCGAATTACCTTTCAACCAGACGCCAAAATTTTTAAAAAATATAAATTTAGACCTGAACACGTCGAGCAACAATTGTGGAATTATGCTTACCTCAATGCAGGCTTAAAAATAAAGTATAACAAAAAGACCATTACCTCCAAAAATGGCCTTTTAGATATGTTGACGGCCCGTACCAATGTGGAGCAAATTATATATCCTATTATCCATTTAGCTGGACCAGATATAGAAATAGCGGTTACGCATCGTCAGCAGTATGGAGAACAATACTATAGTTTTGTAAATGGTCAAAATACAACACAAGGAGGGACACACCTGGCTGCATTCAAGGAATCCTTCGCTTCAACAATCCAAAAGTTTTTTGAAGCCAATCGTAAGAAAAAATTTGATGCTAGAGATATTCGCTCTTCTATAGTAGCGGCTATATCTGTGAAAGTAGAAGAGCCTGTATTTGAGTCTCAAACTAAGACAAAGTTAGGTTCACTTAATATCGGACCAAATGGTGTTTCTGTAAGGAAATTTGTAAATGACTTTTTATCTAAAAACTTAGATAACTTCTTGCACAAAAACCCTAAGGTTGCAGATGCATTTGAAAAGAAAATTCTACAATCAGAGAGGGAGAGAAAAGAAATAGCGGGCATCAAGAAACAAGCGAACCAGCGGGCAAAGAAAGCAAATCTTCACAATAAAAAACTTAGAGATTGCAGGCTGCATTTTAATGATTCCAAAAAAACGAGCGAAGAAAATAAGCTGGCCTCTACCATATTTATCACGGAGGGGGACTCTGCATCTGGTTCTATCACGAAAGCGAGGAATGTACAAACGCAAGCGGTATTTAGTTTGAGAGGAAAGCCTTTGAACTGTTTTGGCCTTACCAAAAAAGTAGTATATACCAACGAAGAATTTAATCTGCTCCAACACGCTTTGAATATCGAAGATGGTTTAGAAGGCTTGAGATATAATAGGGTAGTTATCGCTACTGATGCAGATGTCGATGGAATGCACATTCGCTTATTGCTATTAACTTTCTTCTTGCGTTTCTTTCCAGAGTTAGTAGAGAAACAGCACTTGTATATTTTTGAGACACCACTTTTTAGAGTGCGAGACAAAAAGCAAACTTTTTATTGCTACAGTGAAACTGAAAAACAAGAAGCGATTAAGAATTTGAGAGGTAAAGCCGAGATAACGAGGTTTAAGGGATTAGGAGAGATTTCTCCCTCAGAGTTCGGAGCATTCATAGATGAAAATATCAAGTTGGAACCTGTATTGCTAAGTGAGGATATGGATATAGAGAAATTATTAATGTATTATATGGGTAAAAATACCCCAGAGCGTCAAAAATTTATAATTGAGAATCTGAAGATTGAAGTAGATGAAGCTTCAGATGCTCAGCTTGTACAAAATGATAAAAGTACGGCCGATCAAGAAGAGGCTGTACTTGCAGGATAATTTTTGCATTTAATTTTTATTCGAGGAGATTAGGCTATTTGCCTTTTCTCCTTCTTTTATGCATTCAGGTATCCTCTTATTGATTCTGCCTGCTATCTGACTTTTTGTCTGCCTAAAACGCTCATTTTTGAAAAAAATAGCCATTTATGCCACAAAATTAGAAGCTATCTAGGGTGGTACACAATTCGATGCACTACAAATAGTACTAGTATTCTTGCCTTTTTAAGTCAAATTGGCGTTTTTTAGTTTAAATGAACTGTAGAGTCCTTATATTTATAGACAAACAAAAGTATGGTCAAGTATTGAAGCACAAGTAATTGATCATTTTACGAGAAGTGTAAGTGTGCTTACTTGATAAAGAACGAAGAGAAAATATGTTTGAACAATTTTTTTACCCTCAGAAAATAGATTCGGATTCAGATTTTATGCCGATGATTTCTATCGATGAAGAGGAAGAGCCAAATGAGACGGAGATATATCCCGAAGAACTTCCGGTCTTGGCACTTAAAAATACAGTCCTATTTCCGAGTATCATTATACCCATCACTGTAGGAAGGGATAAGTCCATTAAAGCTATAAATGAAGCCTACGATACAGGCCGTATGATTGCAGTTCTTTCTCAAAAGGACAGTAAGGTAGAAACGCCCAAGACAGAGGATTTATATCAGAAAGGAACTATAGCTAGAATAGTAAAGCTGCTGAGAATGCCGGATGGCACGATCACGGCTATTCTACAAGGTAGAACCAGATTCGAGCTGGTAGATATGATAGAAGAACACCCAATATTGAGAGGACGTGTAGAGGTGTTGCAAAATACAGAAGTAAAAGATAAATTAAGATTTCAAGCACTCGTAGAGTCTATTAAAGATTTAGCTAAACAAATCATTGAGCTGTCTCCTAATATACCATCTGAGGCGGTAGGCATGTTGAGTAATATCAAGAGCGACAACTTTTTGCTGAATTTTATAGCTTCTAATCTTGCTGCAGAGACCAATATCAAGCAAGATGTACTAGAGATAAATGACCTTAATAAAAAGGCAGAGTATATCTTGGAGTTAATGGATAATGAGCTGCAACTTCTAGAGCTAAAAGATCAAATCGAAAGCAAGGTCCGGACAGATATAGAAAAGCAACAAAGAGATTTCTTCCTGAATCAACAATTGAAAACGATACAAGAGGAGCTTGGGCAAAATCCAAATGGGCAAGAATTGGCTGAACTCAAAGCAAGAGCTGAAGAGAAGAAGTGGCCTCAGGCAGTACAAGAAGCTTTCGAAAAGCAAATCACTAAAGCAGCTAGAATAAATCCACAAGTAGCGGAGTATTCCGTGATTCTAAATTATTTAGATTTACTCTTAGAACTACCATGGTTAGAATATACCGAAGATAACTTTGACCTGCAAAATGTCAAAAAGGTTTTAGACAAGGACCATTGTGGATTGGAGAAAGTGAAAGAGAGAATTCTTGAACACCTAGCTGTTCTAAAGTTGAAGGGCGATATGAAGGCTCCGATTATTTGTTTAGTCGGTCCTCCAGGTGTAGGTAAAACTTCGCTGGGAAAATCCATAGCAAATGCTTTGAAACGAAAGTTTATCAGAATGTCGCTGGGGGGTTTACATGATGAGTCGGAAATAAGAGGACATCGCAAGACCTATATTGGTGCAATGCCTGGGCGTATTATACAGTCCATCAAGAAGGTGAAATCTTCCAATCCCGTTTTTATACTAGATGAAATAGATAAGGTAGGCAAAGATTTTAGAGGGGACCCTTCTTCTGCATTGTTAGAAGTTTTAGATCCTGAACAAAACGCTACCTTTCAAGACAATTATCTTGATCTAGAATATGACTTATCTAAAGTGATGTTTATCGCTACTGCGAATAGCTTGAATACTATCCAACCAGCTTTGAGAGATAGAATGGAGATTATCCAAGTGCACGGTTACTCACAAGAAGAAAAGTTAGAGATTGCTAAAAAGCATTTGATTCCAAAGCAACGACTTGCACATGGCTTAAAAGCCAAAGATATCAAGTTGAAGGATGCTGCTATTAAGACCATAATCAAAAACTATACACGAGAATCTGGAGTGCGTTCTCTTGATAGAGCGGTAGCATCCGTGATGAGGCAGATTGCTAAAAAAGTAGCCATGGAGGAATCTTATACGCCAAACTTAGATAGCGAATCGGTAAGTGATATTCTGGGCGTCAAAAAATATGGAAACGAAAAGTACAATGTGGCAGAAACGCCTGGTGTGGCTGTAGGTTTAGCTTGGACTAGTGTAGGCGGAGATATACTGTTTATAGAAGCCATCACAAGTGAAGGCAAAGGCAAGTTGACGCTGACTGGGAATCTTGGAGATGTGATGAAAGAATCGGCAACCACCGCTTTAAGTTATCTGAAGGCCAATGCAAAAACTTTAGGCATTGATGAATCGTTATTTAAGGAGAAAGACATTCATATCCATGTGCCCGAAGGGGCTATACCAAAAGATGGACCCTCCGCTGGAATTACCATGATAAGTGCGCTAGCTTCGGCTTTATTGCAAAAACCCGTTAAGCCCTACTTGGCGATGACAGGTGAAATCACTTTGAGAGGTAAAGTATTGCCAGTAGGCGGAATAAAGGAAAAGATACTAGCAAGTAAAAGAGCGGGTATCAAAGAAGTCATCTTATGTAAAGAGAATGAGAAGCATATCGATGAAATAAAATCCATATATACGAAAGGATTGAAGTTTCATTTTGTAGAAGATATGCGTTCTGTATTGAAAATAGCCATAGGTAAATAGTCTTGTATAGCAAGAATATGCTTGTTTTTTGAAAGTACCTAAAGGTAGAGCCAACTAAAACCTCTTAATTTTGTACTTTAGAATGTAATAATGTTTGAATTATGTATAGGTTACTCATATTAAGCTGTATTCTAATATTTGGGAGTGTTTTTCTAAAAGCACAAGATGTAGATTCTGATTCTACGCTTGTACAATTCTCAGGTATGATCTTAGATGGCAGTGACGATAACCTATATCCAATACCTTATGCTAATATTCTAATCAGAGATGAAGCTAGAGGTACATTTTCTGATTTCAATGGTTTCTTTTCTGTCGTAGCCAAAAAGGGAGATAAAATTACTTTTTCTGCCATAGGCTATAGAGATGTGGATTTTGTTATTCCAGATACCTTGTTAGATAATCGTTATTCTATTGTACAACTCATGACTCAAGATACCATCAATCTCCCAGAGACGGTTGTATTTCCATGGCCTAGTAGAGACCATTTCAAGCTTGAATTCTTAGCCATGGATGTGTCCAGTGAATTGCAAGAAAAGGCCATAGAAAATATTGCTGAACGTAGCCTTAGAAGATTGAGAGAGATCGTGCCTGCTGATGGCAATGAGAATGCTGATTACTATCTCCGGCAAGAAGCGCAGTCTTACTACTATCTAGGACAAACACCGCCCATGAACATCTTTAGTCCAGTCGCTTGGGGTAAATTCTTCGAATCTTGGAAGAATGGAGATTTCAAGAAGAAGGATGACGACGACAAGTAAGTTTTCTATATATTTTGGGTGTGCCTCTTATCTTTGTCCATGAAAAATGGACAAAGATAAGAGTCGCGTCATCCAGGGGTCCACTTCGTTTCCGTCCCGCGCCCCACACGTAGCCTGCCCAAAACGTGACTGCTTCCAGTACCAATTATGGTTTAAGATACTACATAGAATTTTGAGAAGAATTTTTCAATATCAAGGCAAAAAACGCAATGATAGCCTTAGCTATCATGAGTATTTTTAACGT
>CAYZUW010000053.1:0-15444 GCA_964481325.1 uncultured Saprospiraceae bacterium | reverse complement strand
ATAAAGGAGAGTCGTGCTTGATTAGCAATTCGTCGATTCCCATCAAGCGTAGCTCATAGCTATTGCCTTTGAGCTGTTTATTGATGGCCTCCATCAAGGCAAAATATCTTTTCTTTGGAGTAAGGTTCTCCATATCTAAGTGAAACAATCGGAGGGTTGGCAAAATACCAGAAAGCACGAGCTTCGTGTCTAGCTTTCCAAGTTTTCCCCTGATGATTTCGAGCTTTTGGATGTTTTCTTGTTCTAGATCTGAAAGACAAGAAGAAGTCAATTCTCTTGGCGTCAAATTGGTTTCTAAATTGAAGCGTGCCAATTCCGTTTCAACCCAAGGGTGGTCTTTTAGCTTTTTCAAAGCTATCATAGCAATCGAAGCTGGCTTAAGTGTCTTTTTATCCACCAAGCACATTTCTTGTTCCGCTCCTATCCTCGTGATATCGCTTTCAAACCAGTCGTTATCAATCATGTATTTGAGGGCTCTTACGTCAGCTAATAGCTGCTTGACGAACTTATTCATTTGAGCCTTATCAGAGAGTAGTGATACGCGCTGCTCACCCATGGTATTACCTTTTATTTAAACTTATAATTTTCGGAATACGGTGAATGGGACACTTTACTCTCTTAAATATAAGCAATCTTAGACTATAACTAATATAATCTACGTTATGAATATGATTTAGTTTTTAGAGATAAATCGATTTTTTATTTATCTTCATAACATACAGACGGTTTATATCTTTTACAAAAGATTAATATGAATAAAGTACTTTTTTTGCTCGTTTCCTTGTTGATTTTTGCTTCTTGTAATGAGCAGGAAGAGTTATTCGAGTTGACTTATGAGGTAGATGTAGTTTACAACTCTACTCAAAATCAATTTGAGGCTCACTTTCAAGATATATTTGGAATACAAACCATGATTGAATCCTTCAGGGTCGCTAATAATATAACTGAAGACCAAATCAAGTCTATTGTCCCCAAAGAAGCGCAATTAGTTAACATTCTTACCGATCAGGGCTTAGATTTTATTCAATTCATCTCAATTCGTGTTTTTGACGGAAGTGCTTTCGACCCATCTGATGTCACCAACGTTTCAGAGATATTTTTTAGAGATAACGTTCCACAAGATCAGAGGACTTTTATCAATTTGCTTCCTGCTTTACCAGATGTACAGGATAGGTTGATGGAAGACCAATTCAATATAAGTATTCGCTCAGAATTGCGCTTCCCTCCTCCTGGCACTATTGAAGCTAGACTTAGGATAACTTTTGTTGCTCAATAATTAGGGCAGGTCTACTATGTTTTAGATGGGCTTGTTTGAATTCAATTTGTCAAATAACCTCTAGAGCCTAACACCTCAAGCTACAATAATATCACTCCCGATAAAAATCGGGACAGGCTTCTCCGAGGTTTTTAACTTTCGAAGCTTTACTTCTAATAGCTTTAATAAGAGTGCAATTACCTAGTTTCATAATTCCCTACTAGCAAGGCATATAAAGTAGCTTTTGCTAGATCGGTAGATTCTGTTAATGAGAAGCCTTCATCCAAGAAATAATCTTCTAATAAGATTTGAGTCTTGTTGCTGGCCAACATAAATGAGTTAAACGTTTCCTCATTTAGTTTTCCATTTTTTTGCCAAGCACTAAATTGACTTACTAAATTTATTTTCCAATTTGAAACAGTCTTCGCGTCTTGCACTCCTAATACCTTAGGTTGTGTATACAGGCTAATTAATGCTTTTAACTCTTCATCGCTAAATTCTACATCGCGCCCTGAAATATCTTCCGAGATTTTTAGTAAAAGCTGGACATCATTCCAATCTGTAAAATATCCAGAAGAAAAATTTGCCTCTTGCTCTACTAGAGCGCTATACTTTTTCAATGTAGGATTCAACTGTACTGATGCATAGTACGCGTTGGCTGTCTTATCATCATACTTACCATTTGGCTCTTCATTATAAGTACCAAACACCAATAAGACCGACTGTAAATTTTTAACAGAATTTCTTGCTAAATCTTCATTAATAGCTGGAGGGATAGATTTTGCTAAAGCAACTCTTGACACGATAGGAGGTGTTTCTTCATTAACTGAAGATGTCATCATGGCTGTTCCTCCTTTAGCAGTAAATTCTGAAGCTATACCTATAGGTCTATTTTGCAGACCCTGTTGGAACAAAATATCTTTTGAGTTTACTTCATGCAAATAGATACTGTTGATTTTGATTACTTCTGCAGAAGTAAATCCTTTTTTAAATAAGGCATCTTGAAGCTCCAATGAAGATTGGTAATCTGGAAATATTCCCGTCACTATACTAAACTCACCTTGCTCAATGGTAGTGTATATTTTACCCTGCCCATTATACCTGTCCCAGTCGATATCTTCGTGGTTTTTGAATTTAGCCAATTGTATTACGTGCACCTCTATTCCTTTTGATGGAGGCAGAGGAGCAATATAGGCTCCCTCAAATTGCTGTAACTTTAAATTTTGAATAACCGCTTCCGCCTTTGAGACATATTCAAATGTGCCTAACAGCATTTCATATTCTTGATTATTTTGAATTGGATTGAAATACACATTTCCAATATCTGAAAGCGATTGAAGTTTTTCGACATCAATAGAGCTGCTTACGCCCAATTGGATAACATATTTAGTAGGGTTTTGCGCCACCGAAATACTGGCCACAAAAAATAGTACGAATAGAGGATATAGCGTCTTGTTAATCATTATCGTGTTTTTATTTGGGTAACTATAAAATACATATAACTAATACTAATGTATAAACAGGTATTGCTTAGGAATGTTACGTTCCGAATGGTTAAGAATTTTAAGAAGCGGGGGATATCTTTGAGAAAGTGGTTTTGCGAAATAAAAAATAGTAAAATATTGACGTTTAAGTCGCCTATTAGCCCAGTTTGTGACTATCAAATCGGACAATTTGCCCATAAAACAAATCGCAATTTAATAAATATTCCATCTTGAATTCTGCATCTTTGCGCTATGCCTCAGATAGCTGAAATAAAAGCGAAGTCGAATAAAATAGATGAAATACGAACTTTTTTGAAAAGTAATAGTGCTTTTCACAAAGGCGTCGACCTTCAAATAGACACCTACTTCAGGATAGCATCTGGAAGGCTAAAGTTGCGGCAAGGCAATGTAGAAACAAATCTCATCTACTATAATCGCCCCAACACCAAAGCGCCTAAAAAATCTTCTGTCCTTCTGTATAAACCAAACGAAGCAGAACATTTAAAATCAATATTAGAGGCTGTGCACCCTACCCTTTGTGTAGTAGATAAAGTACGAGAAATATATTTTATAGATAATGTAAAATTTCATTTAGACTCCGTGAAAGGGCTAGGCACTTTTATAGAAATCGAAGCGATAGATGAAAGTAATGCACTATACTATGACAACATTCTTCAGCAATGTCTTTCTTATATGCGTCAGCTGAATATTGAGGAAGCAGATTTAATTTCTGTATCCTATAGTGATTTGATAATGCAACAAACTTCAGCTAGATGAGCAGAAATTTTCCAGCTAAAATATTGCTCTTTGGGGAGTATACCATCTTGTTTGGTTCGCCCGCTCTAGCAGTTCCCATCCGAAATTTTTTTAGCAAATGGGAGTATAGCGATGCTCCCCATCCTTCGCAGGTACATCTCCAAAATCTTCTCCAATATCTCAAAAAAGAACAATGCTCCTTTTTGGACTTGCGCGCTTTTGAAAAAGAAATGCAAAAGGGCCTTTTATTCGACACCACTATACCTATAGGCTATGGCGCAGGAAGCTCTGGGTCCGTCAGTGCTGCCGTGTTGAATAAATTTGGTCTTACCAAATCTGAAAACTTACTCAAAGTAAGAAAAGAACTGCGCTACATAGAGAATCACTTCCATGGCAATAGCAGCGGACTGGATCCGCTAGTGAGCTATTTTGACAATCCTATTTTGATCAATGAAAAAAAAGAAGTGCATCTTGTAGATAAAGTAGATTGGACAGCAGATTGTACTTTCTTTTTGATAGATACTTTAAAGTCTCGCACCACAGCGCCTTTAGTAGAACAGTTCAAAATACGCATCCAAGATGAAGAATATTTGTCTGAACTAAAATCAATATTGGTTCCCGATGTCAGTAAAGCAATAGAAAATCTACAACATAAAAAATGGGGAGATTTATTTGAGAGCATGCACGATATCTCTATGTTTCAGTTCAAGCATTTCAAATCTATGATCTTACCTAACTTTCACGATGTATGGTTTAAAGGCTTGACCAGTGATCTCTACAAATTGAAATTGTGTGGCGCTGGAGGTGGTGGTTTCATCTTAGGTATGGCACCAGATTATGTTGCTGCTAAAAAACAAATGAGGGGGTATAAGTTGAGTAAAATCATCTTATAATTATAAATTATAAATAGTGAATTATAAATGCAAAGCTCAATTATCAAACTCAATAAAACAGCATCTAAAATTGTAACGGATAAGCGTATTTACCTCAATGATGCACTCGAAAGAACAGCATTCATACTTCATAACTCATAATTCACAATTACTACTTCGTCCCTTCAAAATAATACTGTAGATCAGGATATTTTTCAATTAAAGCCAAGCCTCTAGCGTCATCAATTCTTTCGCCATCGATGTATGGTATCACTTTTGTATTCTTGATATCTAGTTTTATCAATTCGGATTTAAACTCTACCGCACTGCTATAGAAGCGATAGGTACCGATAGTGTATAGGTATCTATTTTCTGTCATGTGCTTTTCTACCTTGGGGTCTGGCAAATTATTGAGCACGTCATCATCAAACAGTTGTGTTGTACTAGCAATCTGAATTTTATAGGTAAGGCCTTGGTAGCTCTGCATTAATTGCGAAGCCTTGGTGTCTGCTTGAAACTTACTGACCACGGGTAGATCATACTGTACATCTATGCCTGCTTCCGATTTTCCTTGAATCTTGAAATCTACTCGATTGTTAAGTTTTTTTCCGGTCTCATTTTCGATGCCATTAATTTGATTTTTGGCTATGGGGTAAAGAGGACCAAAACCAGCTATTTGAATCTTACGTGCAGGCAAGCCTTCAGCAACAATACTTTCTGCAATTTTTTCTGCTCTTTTCACGCTGAAGTACATATCAAAAGGTAAAGGTCCAGAAGGTGCTGTATGACATTCTATGCGCAAGCTTAAGGAATTATCCAATTTGAGCAACTCCGTAACAATATCTATTTTTCTCTTGTTGGCTTCGGACAATAAATCTCTATCAGAAGTGTAGAATACTGATTCGATACTTACGGAAGTAGGCACCACGACTTCATCTTCTACTTCGTAGCTCACGCCAACACTGGACGTATTTCCTTCTGCGATTTGCTGCGAAATAGCGATTCGCTTTTCTATATCTTCAAGCTGGATAAAAGTTAGCGGGAACTTAGGTTCTGCCTGCTCTTCTCGGCTCGCTTTGAAGTAAGCGATATAAATATCCCTCTGCCCTAAGCCATCCTTTCTATCCGAAGTCATATAAGCTTTGGTGCCATCTTTTGATAAATAAAAATCAGTATCGTTTTCGGATGAATTGATGGGGATACCCATATTCTTAACCTTCCCCCATTTCTTGGCTTCCTCATTGTATCTTGCGTGGAATACGTCATGCCCTCCGAGCGATTTTCTACAATTATTAGAACTGTAATAAAGTGATCTACCATCAATAGATAAGAAAGGGCTTATCTCATCGAAAGCAGAATTGATCTCTGGGCCTAAATTAAAAGGTTGCATCCATTCCCCTCCACTCTTTACCATTGCGTATAAGTCGTACCCACCATATCCTCCTTTTCGAAAGCTAGAAAAAATCACCAAGCTATCGTTGAAAAAGAAAGGTTGGGTGTCTCCTTTATCCATATTGATTGGTGACTTAAAAGGTCTAGGTGGAGCAGCCTCTTCTCGGTTTGCATTGAAAGTATCTACTAGTAAGCTTCCATCGTCATATTTATTACCTCTAAAAAGATACGACACATTTCCTGTCTGGCTAAAACCAAGAAGTACATCCTTAGATTCACTATTAAGCAATCCTCCCATGGGTTCCGCTGATGACCATAGACCACCTTCTATCTTACTAAAGTACAAATCACTATTGTACTTCCCATATTCATTATCTCTAAGCCCTCGCTCGTTTCTCAATCCTCCTTTGGCTCCTTTTCTGGCAGAAGAAAAATAAATCTTCTCCGAATAATTGGGACTTTGTACAGGGCCAAAATCATCAAAGGCGGTATTTATATTTTTTCCTAAATTTTCTACCAGTGCCTCCTCAGGCAAACTAAATAAACGATTACCAACATTGCAATTGCGAATATAATTTCTCACTTGAGTAATATTCACCTCCTTCGCATCAGCATCTTTCAGGTAAAGCTTATATAAATCTTCCGCCTTATCAAAATCTTGAATAATATGCGCAAGCCGAGCTAAATAGAAGTAAGCTCCATTATTGAAATTCTTTTCTTGTATTAGGTCAGAAAAAATCTTCTGTGCTTGATTTAGATCGTTTAATTCGTAGCTAGCTACTCCCATTCTGTAGCGTGCCTCACGATCTAATGCTTTATGATTGGAGTATTGGGTATAGTAATATAATGCTTTGGAATAGGCATTATTCTCAAAATAGAGATCTGCCTGTTTTTTAAGCTTGCCAGTGTCTTGCGCAGAGACAACAGTCTGGCATGCCATCATGACAATCAGTACGATAAAACCGGCATGAAAGATTTTTTTCAAAAGTTTTATATTTCTCTGGTTTTATCGAAAGCTTCCAGATAATCCGCTACCCTTCTCAAAAACGAACCACCTAGGAATCCATCGACTACTCTATGGTCATAAGAAAGAGATAAGAACATCATCTGGCGCACAGCGATTACATCACCATGTTCTGTTTCTAATACTGCTGGTTTTTTCCTTATCGCCCCTACAGCCAGAATAGCCACTTGAGGTTGATTTATGATAGGCGTCCCCATAACATTACCGAAGGTACCTACATTAGTTAATGTAAATGTACCACCCTGAATTTGTTCAGGGCTCAATTTATTTGCTCTGGCATTCGCTGCCAATTCGTTTACTGATTTTGTCAAGCCGAGTAGATTCATTCTATCTGCATGCTTGATAACGGGAACGATTAAGTTACCATTAGGTAGCGCGGTAGCCATTCCGATGTTGATGTCTTTTTTGACTATGATATGATCTCCAGACACGGATACATTGACCATTGGATAATCTGCCAATGCCTTTATGACGGCTTCTACAAATATAGGCGTGAAAGTAATCTTTTCTCCATATTTTTTGATGAAGTCCTTTTTTACACTATTCCGCCAATTGACTAGGTCCGTTACATCAGCCTCTACGAATGAGGTAACGTGTGGAGAAGTTTGCTTACTATTTACCATATGCTTAGCGATTAGCTTACGCATACGATCCATTTCTATGATCTCTACATTGCCTTCCGCGATAGGTGTTTCGTTGCTAGTACTTGTCGCTACCTTTTGTGGCTTTGGTGTTGCTTGTGCTACTTGATTAGTAGCAGCTGGAGTATTGACTACTGGGACTGCCACTGGAGTTTGTACACTCGCTCCATTGGCCGGTCTTGTACTGACATACTGCAGGATATCCTTCTTAGTCACTCTACCATTCAAACCAGTACCAGGTATGGTGTCTAATTCTTGATAGGAGATATTTTCTTTTTGTGCTATGTTTTTGACCAAGGGCGAGTAGAATCTATCTGAGCCTCCTCCTGCCATGACAGGTTCCATTTTTGGAGCTGGAGCAGATACCGTTACTGGAGGAGTAGCTACCGCAGCTACTTTCTCTGGTACATGTCCATTTGACTGAGCAACTTCTGCAGCAGGAGCCGCTGTTTTAGCAGGCATTTCGCCATCTGTACTAATCATAGCTAATACTTTACCTACCTCTACTACTTCATCCTCTTGAAACATTATCTCCGTAATCACCCCAGCGGTAGGCGATGGCACTTCAGAATCCACCTTATCCGTCGCAATTTCTAGTATCGTTTCATCCGCTTCTACACTATCTCCGACGTTTTTCACCCATTTCAGGATGGTTGCTTCGATGATACTCTCTCCCATTTTAGGCATTACCAGTTCTACTAAGGCCATTTTTTGATAATATTTAGTCGTTTAACTATTCGGTTACACAAAAATAAGAAGCTTAACGGCAATCTAAGCATAAATAAGCATGATTAGCTTTAATAATTCTCTAAAACAAAGCGACGCAGCTTATTTAAGCCAAAATTGGCTGTATATTCTATGTTTTTCAAACGGTCTTTCCCCAATTGAAGTTTATATGTTTCCACATTATTTTGGCTTCCGAGCGCTAACCATATGGTTCCAACAGGTTTTTCCTCCGTACCTCCCGTAGGACCCGCTATTCCAGAAATCGCAATACTGATATCTGTCTGATAGCGCTCTAAGGCCCCTTGGACCATGGCGACCACCGTTTCTTCACTTACAGCGCCGTATTTCTCCAAAATATCCTCAGAAACACCCAATTTTTGTGTTTTTACCTCATTGGCATAGGCGACCACCCCTCCTATATAGTAGGCCGAAGAGCCAGATATGCTCGTGATTCGGTGCGCCAGGTAGCCTCCCGTGCAGCTTTCTGCGGTCGATAAACGCAATCCATTGCGCTTGAATAAGTCTCCCAAAACCCCCTCTTGCGTTTCCGTATCATATCCAAAGACCAACTCCGGCATCAATGCCACCACCTCTTTTACGGCTGTGTCTAATTCCTTCTCCAGTCTAGCTTTATCTGTACCAGATGCGCCCAAGCGCACCCGCACTCTGCCCAAATTGGGCAAAAAAGCTACCTTAAAGTAGTCAGGTAAGGCATCCGTGACTGGTGCGATGCGCTCTGCGATGACAGACTCCCCCGTTCCTGCTGTGAGTATGGTTTTATATACGCTAGGCTGCACTGCAAACTGATTTAGCATAGCAGGTATGACTTCATATTCCATTAGGTATTTCATTTCGTAGGGTACGCCTGGCATAGAGACCACTACCTTTCCCTCTTTCTCGAACCACATACCTGGTGCCGTCCCCATCTTATTGACCATCACTTTCGCCTTGACGGGCATATAGCACTGCTCTTTATGAGTCGGCAGTGGGGCTCGTCCAAAGCGTTCAAACATTTTACACAAGCGCTCATAGGTATCGTCATGAAATTCCAACTCACTTTCAAAAAAATCTGCCAATACATTTTTGGTGATGTCGTCTTTCGTTGGCCCTAGCCCACCTGATAGTAATACGACATCTGCTTCTTCCATCGCCATCTGCACATAGCGCCTGATTCCTTCTTTCGTATCACCTACTGTACTCGAACCCACGACTTGGCCTCCGTGTAGGGTGATTTGTTCGCCCATCCAAGCCACATTAGTATTCAGTATTTGGCCGATGAGCAGCTCGTCTCCTATCGTGATGATGTGTACTTTCATCTGACAAAGGTAGGGATAGATTTGGATATCATGGGGGCCATACCGTGCCTATCGGCGTCGGTACCGCGTCATCCGCTATATGGGGTTTGGGGAAAAAGAATTTGGAATATAAATTTGGCTTGCGCAGTCCTCTACTTCTATTTGTATACTACTGCTCGTAGCACACTCTCCTATGGATGTGGTCAAGGTGTATAGTCCAGGTTCGGAGATACTCCTATCTAGCGTAGTCTCGCCATCATTCCACGAGTACACAACCTGCGTGTCCAAGGACAAATCATATAAGAGCGGTTTCTGTAGACAAATAGTGGTATCCTCCCCCAAGTCAGATCGATAAATGAAAAAAACAAAAAAACGGGCTAGTGCTGCGGAGTAGTAGTGACCGTAGGGAGCTAGACTTGTAGCAAAGCGGAAAGGCCGAGTCGCATGACGAGCTACGCAACATAACGCCACAAGGCATAGCCAAGCGGAGAGCTTGTGGAGCCCCCAAATTATATCCCTTCAAAAAGACTTAGGTTTTTGTCTTCAACACCAATTTTCCATTATCCAATTTGCGCACTCCGTGCGACTCGCTTGGACACCTACGGTGTGTCGAACTGGTTCTATTTTTTCAACAAATAGAAATACTTAAACGTCTTTTCTCTAGTATTCGGATTCAAGAATACAGGTCCTAGATTACGTAAATGCGGCAACTTGATTACTTCCGAAAATTGGATATTACTGTCTTGTATCAGTTTATATTCTGCTTCTTTTGCAAATACCCATCCATCTTGCAATGCTGCAATTTCTTCTACCTTTTGCGCATAGACCACCTCAGGTTTGAGATAAAAATTAAAGGTGTCTTCCGTAGCGTTCACAACCCCTGGATGCAGGTATATAAAATTAGAGGAGCTATCTCCGCGCTTATTGACGATTTTGGTCGCTTGATATATACCATGATAGTCAAAAGTCAATGGCACTACGTAGGTATTGAACAATAGTCCTAATGCAACTATAGTAGCACAGGAGGCCACAATCATTTTATGTAGTTTTTTATCCAGCTTAATCAAAGCAAACATAAATAACAGAAGGGTAAAGACTATCGATATAGAGAGTAGAATGGGAACATCAGAAATATTCACAACGACTACATAACCTATTATGCACCAGATAGCCACTAGTGCCACGTATTGGATGATAGACACCGCCTTAAGCGTACCTGCATGAAACCCCTCGTACAATCGCACCGCCCATTTGGCAGCGATGACTGCGAAAAAGGGAAACAAAGGAATGATATAATTGGGTCCTTTAAATTTAGAAACAGAAACAATAAAGAAGAATATAACTATACCTCCCACATTGATAGCTTCTTCGGTAGAGGGTAACTTACACTTTTGGAGTACCAATTTTCTTATCTCCTGAAAGAAGCCAAAAAGAATAAAGATACTCCATGGAAGATATTCCCAAAGCAATGTATGTACGTAGAAAAAATGATCTGTACTATTTACTCGGAAGGCCCCAGAAATTCTATCTGTATGATTCGCCAAAAAATAAAAATGGAGTCCTTCGTTGCCAAACTGCTTATACAATCCTATCAAGGCTGGCGATATCACAATTCCGATAATCACTAATCCTACTAACCACTCCCATCGAAGAATATAGCGCCATTGTCTTTTTAGCAAGACATCTACCCCAAAGGCAAAAACTGGTATCGCTAAACCTATGGGTCCCTTGGTCATCATAGACAAGCCAATAAAAAAGAAACCCCACAAAAGGTGGACAAATTTTTCGTTCCGCAGAAAAAGATTCAACTGCCATATACTCAGCATGATGGTAGTCGTGATAACGGTATCCGTATGTATATCATTATGATAAAAAATAGTCCCAAATGCGGTAATCAAAAAAATGGCAGCCACTTGGGCGACCTTCTTATCATAATGAAGTAATGCATTCTTATAAGTAATAAATACACCTAACAGGGTAATCAAAAAAATTGGCATCTTAAATGCAAAATGCGTAATCCCAAATACCTTAAAACTAGACCAGATAATCCAAAACAACAAAGGAGGCTTCTGCATATAGGGCACTCCCCCACGGTTTTGCAATTCTATGAAATTTCCATTGTGGAGCATTTCTTGACCTATGGCAGCATACCTTACAGCATCTCCTCTTGCGGGTGAGAGAAAACCCATATAGTAGGATGCTAACAAGAGCAAGGAGAGTACTACTAGCAGTATCTCAAAATGGTCTTCCTTAGATATTTGGCTTAACGATTTTATCACTTGGTTTTTTATTTCTATGGTTCGGTAGTAAATTTCAAATTGCTGTCAAACAGATTACCGAACCATTATTATTTAAAGCCTTATACTTTTTCCACTAAGAGCCTTTCACAAACAATATGGCTAAGAGACTCTGAAGAATGATTCGTATAGCGAACAAGCATAGTGCTATCAAAAGGTTCAATTGATTTAATTTCCATTTCTAAACCTAAATGTATCTCTTTACTGTTAAGATATTTTAGAAAATCTTCGGAGGAATTGATAACAGCAACCATCTTCACGACATCCCCTTGCTCACAATCACTCAACTTACTGTATGCTTTCCAGATTATTTTACCGTTGCTATCTGGGATCGGAGATCCATGTGGGTCAAACTGAGGATAATTCAACAGTTCATCCATTTTAGCAAAAAACTCAGGGGACTTGATATGCTCAATCTGCTCTGCTATTTCATGGACTTCTTCCCATCCAAAGCCCATTTTTTCTACTAGGTACATTTCTGTGAGGCGGTGCTTACGAATGATTAAGGCAGCCTCTTTCTTTCCTTTTTCTGTAAGCCTAAGGGGTTTGTAACTCTCGTAATGAACCAAATTTTTGAGGGCTAGCTTTTTCATCATGTAGGTGACGGTCGGCATCTTTATATCTAGTCGCTTAGATATATCATTGACGTTCACCTCTCCTTTATCACTTGACAAAGAGAACAAAGCCTTGAGATAATTTTCTTCAACAAGAGTATTCACTTTGCAAATATAAAGATTCGTGCTCCCCTCCCTAATATTTATACTCAAAAGAAAATGGTTTAGGACTTTTCTGCTATTTCTTTTGCCCACTATCTGCGTTGAAAATACTCGCTGATGCTAAGGCATCAGAGCTGCCCATCGACAAGCGGTTCACTTTGTTGAACAGATTCACAGAATCTTTTCTGCTATGCACCACTTCGTTCATCGCCTTGATACTGACCAAAATAAATTCGCAAAAATTGTCCCAAACCACTTCCCATTGAGTATATCCAAAACAATAGCTGAAATAATTTGTTAGATTACTCTAACTTTTTTATTTTGCTAAATAAACATATACATATCAATGAATAAATACAAAATAGGCCTATTATTACTAGCTTTCACCCTTTTTATATCGGGCATAAACCAAGCTCAAACAGGGAGTATATCAGGAATAATATCAGTTGATGGAGAAGTTATGCCTGGTGTAAGCATTTCCATTCCTGCTCTAAACACGGGAGCCAGCTCAACGGAAACGGGTTCATATTCTATCAAAAATATAGCAGCGGGTGAACAGATCTTGAAAGTAAGCTTCATCGGATTTACCACGATAGAAAAGTCTATAGAAATCACAGATAGCGAAGAAATAGTTATGAATTTTAGTATGCAGGAAGACGCTATCGAATTAGAAGGCGCCCTCATTTCTGCGTTCAAAAATCGGTTCAAAAACCACCATAGCACTATTATTTCGAATACTATTTCTAACAAGACCTACGAGATTACGCAATCCCTAAGTATATCAGAGGGGCTAAATTTTTCTCCAGGATTGCGCGTAGAAAATAATTGCCAAAACTGCGGTTTCAATCAATTAAGAATGAACGGCTTAGAAGGCTCTTACTCTCAGATTTTAGTCAATAATCGCCCTATTTTTTCTTCACTAGCAGGTGTGTACGGTCTAGAGATGCTGCCCGCCAATATGGTTGAAAAAGTGGAAGTAGTAAGAGGAGGTGGATCAGCCTTAAATGGAGGGAGCGCCATCGGTGGCACCGTAAACATCATCACAAAAGACCCCATTGAAAATTCTTTTGAAATCGGAATAAATCAAGCTTTTACGAATTTCGAAACGATTGATCGGACAATTTCCATGAATGGCTCCATTGTGAGCGATGACCTCGACAAAGGATTAACCGTCTTTGCCTACAATCGCAGTAGAAATCCATGGGATGCCAATGACGACGGATTTTCAGAAATTACCAAACTCAGAAACAACACTTTTGGCTTTGATTCCTTTTATAATATCTCCAAGAGAAGCAAACTGAAACTAGGTCTGTATGCTATCCATGAATATAGAAGAGGCGGTAATAAATTTGATTTAAAGCCACATCAAACAGATATCACCGAAGAATTGACCCACAGAATACTCAATAGCAATCTCTCCTTCGAGCAGTTTTCGGAAGACTTAAAACATAAAGTGTCAATATACGCGTCTGCGCAATTTGTAAATCGTGATAGTTATTATGGTACGGGAGGACGAGTACTTACAGCAAGCGACACTATTCTAACTGCCCAAGACCTCTTGGCTATAAATGCCTATGGTACAGCCCGGGATATTTCAGCAGTTGGTGGACTACAGTACCATTTCGAAATCAATAAAAAACTCAACCTTACTTCAGGAATTGAATATCAATTCAATGACGTAAATGATATTTTACCAGGCTATGACCGCCTAGTAGACCAGACCGTAAAGACCCTGGGCAGTTATGCGCAATTGGAAATTAAGCCCATCGATAAAATCACTTTTTTATTGGGGGGCAGATATGACTATGTAGATATAACTGGTATCTACGAGCTTGGAGAAAACAGGCTAGGCGAAAACAGAGATTTCAACATATTGGTGCCTAGAGTCTCGGCATTATATGCACCAAGAAAAGATTTGAAATTTAGGCTTTCTTATGCGCAAGGCTATCGTGCGCCCCAGTCTTTTGATGAGGACTTACATATAGAATCCGTAGGAGGAGATGTACGTTTTACTATTCTCTCTCCTGATCTACAAATTGAGTCCTCCAACAGCTTGACCGCTTCTGTTAATTATAGCAAAGTCTTCAAGAAGGTACAAATGAATTTTGTTGCTGAGGGCTTTTACAATCAACTGAAAAATCCATTTATCATTTCTGACCAAACCGCTTTGGCTAATGGTACTTCTGTTTTGGTCAGAAGGAATGGAAGTGGCGCTACAGTGCAAGGTGTCAATCTAGAAGCTAACTTTTCCTATACAGAAAAATTAGTTTTCCAATCAGGTCTTACTTTGCAATCCGCTTTATACTCTTCACCAGAGTCTATCTGGACGCCAGAGGATGAAAACGACTCTGCTCCAGCGACCTTTACTAATCGAATTTTGAGAACACCTAATGTATACGGATATTTAACACTCTCATACAATCCTGTGGAGCCATTTATATTATCCTATTCTGGCGTATTCACAGGTAGAATGGATGTTACACATGTTATTGATATCGATACGGAACAAACTATAATAGAAGAAACACCTACCTTTTTTGAGAATAATATAAAATTGACTTACATCTTAAAACTAAACGAGAACTATAATCTTCATTTTTTCGCAGGCATGCAAAACATCTTAAATAGTTTTCAATCCAATTTTGATACAGGTATAAATCGTGATGCCGACTTTATATTCGGACCGACTCGCCCGAGGACTATTTTTGTAGGTTCCAAATTGAGCCTTAATTAATGAGTAATTGCTTTACCAAATCAGGGTTTGACTTAGGACTGACATGAAAAAAAATTAAGGTATTAGAAAAGGAGATTAGGTTAGGTCTTTTATCTAAATTATTAAAATCGGGCTAGTGCTGTGGAGTAGTGGCGACCAAAGGAAGCCAGACTTGTAGCGCAGCGGAAAGGCCGAGCAGTCTTGCGAGTTACGTAACATACAGGTTGTGTCAAAAAGAATGTCAAAATCTATTAAATTAGAGGACAAGAAAGA
>CAYZUW010000052.1:0-15469 GCA_964481325.1 uncultured Saprospiraceae bacterium | reverse complement strand
GGACTTTTAGAATAAGGAGTGATGAAGGCTCAGTGAGGTACGAGATGAGACAAAGAACGACTATATTTCTAAAGTACTCAATGATGTGGAATAGGAACGTATAGCCCGACAGCTGACTGCGTCTGGGTAGCGCAGGGATATAGTGGCGATGGCAAAGCGTATAACCAAGGCAGCTGATGCCTCCAAATATTGCTTACCAAATCTTATTGGAGACCAAATAGCCTTGGACATAGTCTGCCACTCCTTCTTCCAAGCTAAAAAATTCATCTTTATATCCTGCTGCTTTCAATTTGCCCATATCCGCCTCAGTAAAATATTGATACTTATCTCTAATGTCTGCTGGTGTATCGATGTAACTAATCTTTGGAGCCAAGTCCATAGCTTTAAAAGTATTGGCAGCTAGGTCATAAAATGTTCGTGCAGTACCTGTACCGAGATTATATAGACCGTTAGCAGGTTTGTTTTGCATCAACCACTGACACACTTTTACCACATCCTTGACATAGATAAAATCTCGCTGTTGTTGACCGTTTTTAAAATCCTTGTGGTGAGATTTGAACAGCTTCATCGCTCCAGTGGAACGTACTTGTTTAAAGGTGTGAAAAATGACAGAGGCCATTCTATTCTTATGATACTCATTGGGGCCATAAACGTTAAAAAACTTGAGCCCAGCCCAAAAAGGAGGCTGCTTCTCTTCCTTTAATGCCCACTTGTCAAATTCATTTTTGGATACGCCATAGGGATTGAGCGGTGTCAATTGCTCTACTATTTGATGATTATCTTGGTAGCCATGCTCCCCTAATCCATAGGTCGCCGCACTAGAAGCATAGACTAAAGGAATATTCCTCAGCGTACAAATCTCCCATATCTTCTTACTATACGCTACATTGAGTTGGTCAAAAATAGAGCTATCCTGCTCAGCAGTGTCCGTTCGTGCCCCTAAGTGAAAAACCGCTTCGATTTTGTTAAAGTGCATTTCAAACCATGGTAGAAAAATATCACGGTGAATCCATTCTCGAATTTCTTTATTGGCAAGATTTGGGTCTTTCTTGTCCTTATAAAAATCATCTACTGCACAAACTTCAATCTTGGCGTCATTTAACAATCTCACTAAACAAGATCCAATAAAACCAAGCGCACCCGTAACAACAATCATAGTGTTTTTTTAATTTATTAAACCGTTGGTACAGCTTCTGTCTCCTCTACTCTA
Source organism: uncultured Saprospiraceae bacterium (assembly GCA_964481325.1). GTDB lineage: Bacteria > Bacteroidota > Bacteroidia > Chitinophagales > Saprospiraceae > JALZVN01. The sequence goes on along the minus strand of CAYZUW010000052.1, from coordinate 14,259 downwards.
TAGGATTCAACCGACGGGCAAGTACAAATCAAATTTCGGTCACCATATGCATTATTCGCTCGCGCACTAGACGGCCAAAACTTGAATCCTTCTCTCAAGTAAGAAATAGGGTAAGCCGCCTTTTCTCTAGTATATGGAAACTCCCAAGCATCCACGGTAACTCTTTCTAGTGTATGTGGCGCGTTATGAAGTACGTTGTTCTCTTTGTCATACTCTCCCCTTGCCACTTCGTCAATCTCTTTTCGGATGGCGATCATAGCCGCACAAAATCTATCCAACTCGTCTTTGCTTTCACTTTCTGTAGGCTCTATCATAATAGTTCCTGCAACTGGGAAAGATAATGTAGGCGAATGAAATCCATAATCAATCAATCGCTTTGCTACGTCCTCAGCACTCACAAATGCTTTAAATGGGCGAAGATCAATAATCAATTCGTGTGCTGCCATCCCCTTTTCACCAACATACAATACATCGTAATGAGATTCTAACAGAACTCTAATGTAATTAGAATTTAATATAGCATACTCCGTCGCTTTTTTCAAACCTCCTTTTCCGAGCAATCTAATATAAGCGTAGGAAATCAAAAGAATACTAGCCGAACCCCAAGGTGCAGAGGATACCGCCTTGATACTTTTTTTACCTCCAGTCTTTGCAAACGCATGGCCGGGTAAGAAAGGGGCTAAACTTTCATTGACACATATCGGCCCCATACCAGGTCCCCCACCTCCGTGCGGAATCGCAAAAGTTTTGTGTAGATTGAGATGACACACATCTGCCCCAATAATACCAGGATTGGTGAGGCCAACTTGCGCATTCATATTGGCGCCGTCCATATAGACCTTACCGCCATAATTATGGATAATCTTACATATCTTTTTTATCTCTGTCTCAAATACACCATGCGTGGAAGGGTATGTCACCATCAAGGCGCTCAAATTGTCTTTATGTAACTTAGCTTTAGCTATTAAGTCTTCTACGTCAATATTCCCATTCTCATCGCATTCCACAACCACCACTTGCATACCAGCCATGACTGCACTCGCGGGATTGGTACCATGTGCAGAAGAGGGTATCAAAGCAATATTTCTATTCTTTTCACCATTTGCTTCATGGTAGGCTCTTATCGTCATGAGGCCAGTGTATTCTCCTTGCGCTCCTGAATTTGGTTGTAATGAACAAGCATCAAATCCTGTCAAAGCACAAAGGTATTTTTCCAACTCCTCAAAAATTTGAGCATAGCCTTTCGTCTGATTAGCTGGGGCGAAAGGGTGAATATTGGCAAACTCATCCCAGCTTACTGGCATCAATTGAGTCGCTGCGTTGAGTTTCATCGTACATGACCCCAGCGCAATCATACTATGCACCAAAGACAAGTCTTTATTCTCGAGACGCTTAATATAACGCATCATTTTAGTCTCTGTCTGATAAGAACTGAACACAGGATGAGACATAAAGTCTGATTTTCTAATCAGCTTTCGATCTACGTTTATTTTACTCTTACCTAATGCCAAATCTTTAGTAGCAGACCTTTTATTTCTAGTATTAAATACTTCTACGAGATTTAGGATATCTGAGGCATTGGTAGTCTCGCCTATACTAATGGAAATTTCAAGACCATTATAAAACAAATTCACTCCTGCTTTTATCGCTCTCTTCTTGATTCCAGGTACCAGCTTTTTATTTAGCTTGACCGTGATGGTATCAAAGTAGTTTTGTGTTATTAAATTATAACCCAATTTCGTGAGCCCTTGCTCTAACATTTGAGCTAGACCATTGATTTTATTCGCGATTCGCAGTATCCCTTGCTTGCCATGGTATACACCATACATACTAGCCATGATAGCCAACAATGCTTGTGCTGTACATATATTTGAGGTTGCTTTTTCGCGACGTATATGTTGCTCTCTTGTTTGTAAGGCCATCCTTAGCGTAGGATTTTCATCCGCATCTACAGACACCCCTATGATACGACCAGGAATCAATCTTTTGAATGACTCTTTCGTGGCAAAGTAGGCTGCATGAGGTCCACCATAACCCATAGGAACACCAAATCGTTGTGTGTTTCCTACCACAGCATCAGCACCCCACTCTCCAGGAGGAGTCAATAAAGATAGGCTGAGCAAATCTGCTGCAACAGTGATGTATACATTTTTCTTTTCGCACATTGTTGCGAATTTTTTGTAGTCCTCTACCTCTCCTTGAGCATTTGGAAATTGTAGCAGTACTCCAAACGTCTTCTCATTCGGCATATAAGATTTCCAATCACCAATCACCACTTTTATACCTAGAGGTTCCGCACGTGATTGCACCACATCTTTATTTTGCGTGTAGACATTTTCATCTACAAAGAATTCATTTTGAATCTGATCGCCTTTATTTCGTTTGTTCTTTTGGTTATAGAACATCATCATCGCTTCCCCTGCTGCAGTTCCTTCATCAAGCAAGGAAGCGTTAGCAATTGGGAGACCAGTCAAGTCGCTTACCATCGTTTGAAAATTCAACAAAGCCTCTAAGCGACCTTGAGCAATTTCGGCCTGGTATGGCGTGTATTGTGTATACCAGCCAGGATTTTGAAATACGTTCCTAGCGATTACATTTGGTGTAATGGTATCATAATAGCCTTGGCCGATATATGATTTAAAAACCTTATTTTTTGCAGCGACATTTTTCAGCTCTTGGATATAGTCATATTCAGAAATAGCATTCGGAATATCCATCTCCCCTTTCATCATCAACTGATTAGGTATAGTAGCTTTTATAAGTGCCTTAAGTGACTTCACTTTTATGGCAGACAACATTTCTTTAGTGGCCTCTTCACTAGGGCCTATGTGTCTATTTTCAAACATATCGAAATTGCTATTCTGTATCATTTTATATTGGTATTTGCCTCAAAAATACTGCTTTGACTTCTATATAACATAGCATTCTAGACACTTGTTTATATTTATTTACACTCTAGTGATTCTTTCCATTTCTGCCCCATTTTCGACCAATATTAGGAGTTCGAGATGAAGTGTCATTTTGGTAAAAAGTATATAGAAAGGAAGTAATAATGCGTATTCCTTGGAGGGGCCATCCCGTTTTGACAACGGGACCAGGCTCTCCGTTATATCCATTAGACGCATGCTATGCGTCTAATGGATGCCACTGCGATCCTTTGTCTCTACGCGTTCCACTTGTCGAGCTTGGTCGCTTTCAGCGAGTCGCGATTGAAAGAACAAAACCAATATATTGCGTAGCTCCTATTTCATTGTGCCTCATATAAAAAAAAAAATAATCCCGGATGAGTAGTCTCGGATGAGTAGTCTATAAGTACCCCTTAGCTTGGAGTTTAAACAGCTCAGCATACTTCCCATTTTGAGCCAATAATTCTTCATGAGAACCCAATTCAAGCAGTTGACCATACTCTAAAAAGAGAATTCTATCTGCCATTCGTACAGTAGAGAAGCGATGAGAAATCAAAACAGCAGCCTTACCTTCTATCAACTCTGCGAATCTTTGAAATACCTCATGCTCTGCTCTAGCGTCTAAAGCGGAAGTAGGTTCATCTAATATCAACAACTGTGCGTCTCGCATATAAGCTCTAGCTAATGCTACTTTTTGCCACTGTCCACCAGAAAGCTCTATCCCTTTTTCAAACCGCTTCCCTAACATCTGCTCATATTCTTCTGGTAGATCTTTTACTACAGTATCTGCAAGGCTTTTTCTCGCGGCTGTTTTGATGGTAGGCAATTCTTCTATTTTAGGAATATTCCCAATAGCAATATTCTCTGCGGCCTTCATCTGAAACTTTATATAATCTTGAAAGATGATGCCAATATTATATCTTAAATCTGACAGACTGTATTGATTCAGTGCTTGACCATCCAACAAGATTCTACCTTTTGTAGGTTCATACAATCTTGCCAGCAGTTTCACCAAGGTAGTCTTACCTGCCCCATTTTCACCTACCAAAGCTAATTTCTCATTTGGTCGTAAATGAAAACTCAAATCTTTAATGGCATATTTTTCAGCATTGGGATATTTAAAACTCACATTTTCAAAAACGAAGCCCTCCTTAATTTGTGTTGGAAAAGGAAGATGATTCTTGATAGAGGTTATCTGCGGATCCAAATCTAAGAACGCGAAATAGTCTTCTAAGTATAAGGCCTCTTGGGCAATCTTAGAAAATCGATTCATAATATTTTGCAACATAGAGCGCATTCTATTAAACGAGCCTGCTAAGAACGTAAGCGTACCAACGGTGATTAGCCCCCCTACTGTCTGAATGATAATAAACACGTAGGCACCATAGTATGCTAAAGTTCCGACTGCAGACAAACAGATGCCCCAGATGGCTCTTTTAGTAGCTATAGACTTATTTGCATGATAGTATTTGTCAGCAATCGTTCTAAACCGTTCCACCAAGAAATCCGCAAGATTAAAAATCTTTATCTCCTTTGCGGTTTCATCACTTGCTCCAATATATCTAAGGTAGTCCAACTCTCTTCTCTCAGGCGTCCAGCTTCTTGTCAACGAATAGGTTCGTTGATTAAAATGTGTCTCTCCTAGAAAAGATGGAACAACAGCCAAAATCAGAATAAGAATGAGCCAAAAGTTAAAATAAATTAATCCCGCCCCTAAACTTACGACCGTTACTATCTCTTGCATCTGAGTCAAGACTTGAGACAATAAAATAGTACGCCCATTGGTTTGCCGCCTTGCCAACTCAAGCTTATCATAAAATTCAGCGTCTTCAAACTGATACAAATCTAGCCTAGCTGCATGCTGCATGAGCTGTTCTGAACTCTTATTGAAAAACAAATCCCCTAATAAGGAATCAATCAAAGTAATGGATCGGTTCATTATTTCTGAGAATACTGCCAAGCCCAATTCTACCGCCAACCAGAACCAGATAACACTTTTATCATCGGCACTCGTGTTTATTAAATGTATCACTTCATCCACTATTTCTTTCCCTACATACAGCATCATCAACGGAATAAAGGATTGAATGAGACGAAGTAGAATGTTGGCTGTAGCCATGCCTCTATCCGTTTCCCTAACCATTTTGAAAAAGGGCTTTAAATTCTTTAGCGCCGTAAATTGCTGTTTGAAAGAAGATTTCTCTTTCTTTGCTTTCATACCTAAATAAACAAAGAAATGTCCGAAACTGTCACGAATCAACTCAAAAACTTAGCAAAGCTTCTAGAAGTGGAGAAAACAGAGGATTTTACCCAGTATAGGGATAAAATACAAGCTTTGTCCTTAGATCAAAAAAAGCAAAAGGGATATTGCTGGTATCCTGTTCAGCTCGATAAAAGTGGGTATACCTACGGAAGTAGAGCATTTGTCATCATTCACTTCCATAAATACAAAAAATATAAATCTCAGTTTCGTCCAGGAAAAATTGTTAACCTGTTTTGCAACGATGCAAACATTAAGCACTCAGACATGAGTGGAGTGATTCATTATGTGGATAAACACAAGATGAAAATTATACTCAACAGTACAGACCTACCTTTATATATAAACTCTGGACTAATAGGCGTAGAATTGTTATTTGATGAATCTACCTATCGGGAAATGGAAAAGGCACTCGAGCTAGTAACCTTTGCAAAAACAGATCGATTGGCTGAAATACGAGAAATAATATTGGGTAAAGAGGAACCAAGGATTTCAACAGAATCAATTAATTATTCTAATGAAAGATTGAATCCTTCACAAAACAAAGCGGTCAATGGTATTCTGGATAGTTATGACCTTACGGTAGTGCATGGTCCACCTGGTACAGGAAAGACTACCACCTTAGTCGCAGCTATAAAAGCATTATCTGAAAAGGAAAAGCCAATTTTAGTTTGCGCCCCTAGCAACGCTGCCGTTGATTTATTGACAGAAAAAATAGCAGAGTTAGATCTCAATGTACTCAGAGTAGGTAATATTTCTAGGATAGATGAGACCATCATCCAACATACCATAGAATCGAAGATATCAGAAAATCCAGAAAGTGCCAGGATTAAAAAGGTTAGAATCGAAGCTGCCGACTATAGACGCAAAGCAAATAAATATAAGAGGAGCTTCGGCGCCGCTGAACGGGAAGAAAGAAAACAACTGAGAATACAGGCAAAAGAATTGTCTGAGTGGGCTAGTCAACTAGAAGAAAGACTTACAGAACAAATCATTCTTACCTCAGATGTGATTACTTCCACCTTAGTAGGAAGTAACAATAAAATGCTAAAAGGCTTTCGCTTTGACACAGCCATTATTGATGAGGCCACTCAAGCTTTGGAGCCAGCCAATTGGATTCCAATAACTAAATGCAAGAAAGTAGTTTTAGCTGGGGATCCATTCCAACTCTCTCCTACTGTAAAATCGTTTCAAGCTAAGAAAGATGGTCTAGGGCAAACGCTTATCGAAAAATGTATTTTAAATGATAAAAATGTGCATTTATTAAATGTACAATATAGAATGAACAAAGACATCATGGAGTTTTCTAATCAGTATTTCTATGAAGGAAAACTTAGTGCACACCCTACTAATATTGACCATAAACTTTTTCCTGAAGATCAAATTATTGAATTCGTAGATACAGCTGGTACAGGATTCGAAGAAACCCAAGATGCTGAAACACTTAGTCGGTTTAATAAAGGTGAGGTAGATATTTTATTGGAGCACATGTACCAATTGATTGTAGCTACACCCAATTTTGATAGGCATAGTATAGGCATCGTCAGTCCTTACAAAGAGCAAACCAGATTGATCAAGCGTACCATTGAAGAAGACGCCAAACTACTAGAATTTAATAATATCGATGTTGACACTATTGATTCTTTCCAAGGGCAAGAAAGAGACATCATTTACATCGTACTTGTGAGATCAAATGTGAAGGGAGAAATTGGGTTCTTGAGTGATTATAGAAGGATGAATGTAGCTATGACAAGGGCTAGGAAAAAACTTATTGTTATCGGTGATAGTGCTACTATCGGAAATGATAAATTTTATCAAAGCTTTTTGGATTATGTAGACAAGATTGGAGGATATAGAACCGCCTGGGAATATATGATGTAAAATGCTAGAACAGTTAAATTTTCAGATTTGCCATCTTTTTTTAGCACTAAACAAAAAAGCCAACCTGAAAATTCAGGTTGGCTTTTTTATATTGTCATTCGAATTACTCTATTAGTATGACCAAAGATCTTGTTCGAAATTGAACAGCTCATTCTTGATTTTGTCTGCTTCTAAAAGTAGATCAACACCAGTCAAATAATCTTGAAGTCTTCTATCGTAAACGTTTGATTGTTTCATGATATAACTAGAGAAATATCTTCTTTCCATCAAATCCTCCCAAGTAATATTGGATGAATCATTTCCTGGATTAAACACATTATGTCTAGCTAATAATTCTCTGATATTTGGATAATACACCCAGAACATTGGTTGCTCATATCTAAAATTACCATTATCATCAGTAACATCCTTTAGAGGTGCTATACCTAAGATACGAACCTGTACTGTTGATGACTCCTCATCAAAGAACCATATTTCTTTTACACGATATCTCTTAACGTCTTCCGGATTCAAGTCATTTCTTACCACTGCAATATTCTCCTCATATGTCTCTGGATCGAATGTAATTACGGTATCCACTGAAGCACCCATTGAAGCAACTTCATCTGGCTCTAACTTATAGGTAAATTTATCATCTTCTGTACTATACGTATCAATTTCACCATTCACTGCTGCATCCATGATAATCGTAAAGAACGGCATTTCAGGATATGCAAAAGGAAGATTCATCTTCTCTCTGATATCAATAACGCGCCATACTTTCTTTTCCCAAAAGATATCCGCTTCACGAATCGGCTCGTAAGGAAGTATTTCTCTTTCCTCCACTAGTCTTTTCTTAACGATACCATCAATTGGTTTATCCTCGTCTTCTGGTTCACTAGATTCTGTTCTTAATAAATCCTCTTCAGGATTTTGTGCAATCGCTTGGCCAAGGGCGAAGAACATCGCAAAAAGAACAATTGAAAATTTCAATAACGTATTTTTCATAATATGACTATTTACCTTAAGTACCGTATTTATTAAAAAACGGTATTTTTTAACTTATCTTATATAAAGATAACTATTTTATTTTAAATACTATAGAAGGCAGTTTTCTACCTGCACTATCTCCTGGACATCTTGACTTTACTTTGTCAAAATAGTAAGTATCTCCTGGTTTAGCAGCATTTACAAGACGTTTTGCATCAGAACCGTATCTAGCTCCTGGATTAGTAGCTGAAACTGGATCTTGACGCTTTGCTACTCTTGTAAGCTCATATCCTTGAATTTGACATTTTGCATCAAAATCAAAGCCTTCAAGAATTGCAGCAAGACCACCTTGTGCTTTAAATTCACCGTTACCCATAAGACCACCATTTTTGTTTGGTCCTGCTCCTAGTACAGGAACTGGATTAGGAATTCTTTTTCCTCTAAACTTAAACGGTGTACTTGGAAATCCATCCGCTGTAACATTAACAGTGATATCACCTGGTTTAGTTAAAGTAACATTATACTTTCCACCAGAACCATTCATACTACAACCTGAACAAGTAGCTTTAACAGAGTTAGATGGAGCACCTGCTACCGATACAGAAACTGGGTTATCTACACCGATGTAGAAAACATTCATTTTATCCGCAGAAACAGAAGCAGATCTAACACCTACTTCGTATTCAAATTCTGAATTACCAGACATCTTTTCTCCAGATAGAGGATTAACAACGTTAGCTGTCAATTTCAACTTCTTTTTACCTGTTGAGTTAGTTGTTTCAGAGAAAGTACCCTTTCCTTCAGCGTTCAACTTAATTCTTTGTCCGTTTACAGAAATAGTAGAAGTCTTAGCAAACTCACTAGAGAAAGCTCCAATCGCAACTTCAGCTTCAAACTTCTCTCCTTTAATTACATACCCTTTCTTGGCATTCATTACTGGGAAGAATTTATTCAACTTCAATTCTCTACCACCTACTAATTCAGCAAGCTTGTTCACCATAGTACCTTGTGCATTTCTAGCATCTGTTTGAAGCTTAGTTAATGAAGGCATTACAGCAGCCAAAGGCATTTGCTTAAATTTGTATTCAGACCAAGTTTTTTGCTTACCGTCCTTAGACTTAGCAAGGATTTCTTCATCTGTTTCCACTTGTAGCGGTATACTAGCAATAATTGCTTCGATTCTTTTTTCCACTTCTTCTTTCTTCAACTTACCCTCAGTCATTACATCCTTATTTCTAATTGTATTAGAATAGATTTCAATCAACTTAGCTTTTAGCTCAGCTACCTTGCTTTTGATGATAGGACCATAAGCCTCTTCACCAGTAGTAGGATCTCCCATAACTAATAGTCTAGTTGTGATATCCTTATTCTTTTTACCAAGTGGCTTTCCAGCAGCCATATCACCTTTGATATAGTCACCTTCGTCAACAACACCGTTCTTGTCACCTGATCCATCAATAAGCTTAGCATATACATCATCGATGTAGCTAATGAACTCTTCAACTTCAGTATTGATCGCATCAATACCTTCATTAAGAGGCTCTTTTAATTTAGGTTTTTTATCTAAGAGTGGCTGAATTCCTTCTTTAGTAGACTTTACACCGTCAGATGTAAGCTTATTGGATACTTTCAGAGATTTATCTAAATCGAAGAAAGCATTCATAACCTCAGCAGAAACATTCAAAGCCAATAGCGCCGTTAGTACCAAGTACATTAGGTTGATCATCAACTGACGCGGTTCCTTTGGAATTGACATATTATTTTAATTTTTTGATTTGTTCTAAAATAAGATTAAGCTTCTCTTCTGATGTTACCCATAGCAGAAAGAATGTTTCCGTATACTGAGTTTAATGAACCTAAGTTTTGATTCAAAGCAGTTAACTGATCTTTATAGTTCTTTGTATCTTCTAAAGAATCACTAATGTTAGCCATTGCTTCGTTCATTCTTGAGTAGAAGTTACCCATTGTCTTAATCTGATCGCCAGTGTTTGAAAAGTCTACTTCTTGAAGCGCCTTTAAAGATCCAAGACTTGAAGACATTCCTTGAAGCTCAGTAAGCATTCCTCCTAATTGTTGTTCTACAACTTGTCCATTAAGGCCAGGTAAATCTTCTGCCTGAGCAGGGCCTGCAGCTAAAGGTTGAATTTTAGCATTATAGTTGTCTAGACCTGGATATAGTTTATTCCAATAGTAATCAGGATCTGGCCCAATAATTCCTAGAAAGGCGAAGATACCTGCTTCTGTTAATAACCCTACTGTTAACATAATATCAGCTAAAGGGTGAGATAAAAGTTTTGCCAAGGCACCGACAAGTACTACTGCCGCTCCAATCCCAATTACAAAGTTTTTGACATACTTAAATCCTTTAGATTTTAAAAAACTCATTTTTATTCAATTTTGAATGTTAGATAATATATTGGTAATTAATTAGTTATGTTATACTAGGACTAGACTATAGTTTTATAACGCGAGACCTTGTAAAAGTTACAAAATTCACGAGCCTGATATAAATAAAAAGTAAGATTTGGTTGAAATTATAAAAAAACAAAAGATGGACTAACGTATAATTTAGTCCATCTTTTATCTATTTATATTTAGAAATCATTAAGTGATCTTCCAAGGAATGTAAGTGCAGATCTAAAACCTACATAAGATTTTGTTGTGTCTTGAAATTCCCAGTGACGAGTACCTGTTTGAAGGAAAAATCCTACATCTTTCCAAGAACCACCTCTGATAACTTTACGCTTGCTGAATTCTGATTCTTCTTCTTTAGCGTCATATCTTAAATCTGGATTCAAATCATGTAAAAAACTGTATGCGTTTTCGTGAAATGCAGTTGAAGTCCATTCAGATACATTACCAGCCATATTATACAATCCAAAATCATTCGGGAAGTAAGCATCAGCTTTAACAGTGTATAATCCACCATCTTCAGGGTAATTTCCTCTTCCTGGCTTAAAATTAGCTAAAAGACATCCTTTGGCGTTTCTTAGGTAGTATCCTCCCCACGGGTATGGAGCTGATTCGTGACCACCTCTTGCAGCATACTCCCACTCATGTTCAGTTGGAAGTCTGAAATCTTCAGAGTTGATACCATCTTTTCTGATTGATTGATAGCTATCCCAAATCTGAGTTCTCCAATGGTTAAAGGCGTTCGCCATCTTCCAATTGATTCCAACTACTGGATAATCATCGTATGCTGGGTGCCAGAAATAGTTTCTAGTCAACGGCTCATTATATGAGTATGAGAAATCTCTAATCCAACATAAAGTATCAGGGTAAATAATAACTTCTTCGGTGTTAATGTAGTCTCCTCTTGAAGTACCACCCTCTTTTTGAACTCTTTGCCAATCTGAATTATCAGATGCAGCTCTTTTCCAATCAAAATTGGAATATTCAAATAATAGCTTACTAGCGTTAATTTCGTTTCCACTATTAAACTTATCATCACCTTGGTGAAAAAGATCGTCTAAAGTTTCATCTGACCAGTCAATTTCGTATCCATAGTCGATATATTGCTCGCCGTCTTCACTTTCATAGAAATTATCCAAATATGTATGTGCAATAGAATCTCTTACGAATTCTACGTATTGACGCCATTCATTATTTGTAATCTCCGTATCGTCCATATAAAATCCATTAATAGAAATAGACTTTGACCTTTGAACAAAAGTATTACTAACATCTTGATCGCCAGGACCGATATGTAGAGTACCAGAAGGTATGTAAACCATACCAAAAGGATTAATACCTTTCCATGTAGGTCTATCTAATGAACCTATTAGTTGCCCAGTATCTCCTCCACCTCCTCCACATGAGAAGATAACAGCCAAGAAACTCAGCACTGTGAAATTTTTAATTAACTTTTTCATTTAACACCCGGATTTTACTTTCTTTTAGATTAATATAGAATTATAGAACGTAAATATAGCTTTCTTATCCTAACAAAACAAAATTTCAAACAATTATTAAAACAGGTTGAATAAAGGGCTATATCCTTAAAATAACGATTGATTAGTAATCGTATTATCAAATGACAAAATTAATATCATTTTGATGACTTTTCTCCTAATTATTGCACGGAAGAGGACGAAACCCTATAAAAAACGGGGGTTATAGATAATTGGAGGTAGATTTCCTTTTCCAAAATCTGTCTCTATTTCATACTTTATTAGAATTTCATGGCTTCCTGTATGGGTTGAAACCAAATCAGAAAGGCCATAATCATATGCATAAATGAATTGAAGGTTGTTATTCATCCTAATTCCACCTTGGAAAACCACAGAATCGGAAGAAAGTGAACTATATCCTCTAAAGCCTGCCCCCAGAATAAATCTACCTTGAAATTCAGCCGCTATATTCAAATCTATTTGTAATTCTGTATTATCGGTCCTCACCAATACAGAAGGTTTGAAAATTAAATCGTTATTTAATTCTAATCCATATGAGATAAAACCATAATAGTGCCTAATTTGGTTAAATACGATTTCACTTCTAGAATTATCAAATTCAAAGGTAGACGCGAGTAGATTATCTCCTGACAATCCAGCTCTTAACTCATTGTATTTCAGGTATATACTTGCAGAAAGAATAGGCGCAATGGCAGACTCATTAAGTTCAGATAATACAACATCTGAATGTGTAATCCCCCCAGGATCAGTATATACACCATCAGGTGTTCTTAAATCTTGACCATCGAATGAATGCTGATCTAGCCCTCCATTTAATCCAATAGAAATTAGCGTATTCTCTCCTATTTTCAGAATTTGGTTGTATCCTACGCTTGCTCTAAGATTTCTTGTAACACCAATAGTGGTATTTTTAACCTCTAACCCAAATCCACCTTTTGTGAAAAAGACTGGTATATGTGCATTGATGAATTGAGTTGAAGGAGCCCCTTCTAGACCTAACCATTGTCTTCTTATATCTCCATTTACAGATAAATTTCCATCAATCCCTGCAACAGCAGTATTAAATCCATATATATTGTAATTGTATAAAGAACTTTGAGGCAATTGCTGAGCAGTTAGCAAAATTGGGACGAGCAGAAAAAATAGGAGGGTACAATTTTTATTCATCAGCTTATTTGATATTGAGTTATAATCTAATGTAATAACCCGAAGTTATTGAAATAATTGTCTTTAAACTAAATCTTACGTGTTAAATACGCTATAGTTGTGGTCATTCGTCAAACTACTGCCATTTCGTACGTGCAAAATCATGTTGTATTCGTATTCCTTTTCAATCAATTAAAATCTCCAGCCCATCAAAACCAATATTTACATTACTGGGCAATAAATCATTTAATCGGTCATGCGGACCCATTCTGTGGCTCAAGTGAGTCAAATACACTTTTTCTGGTTTCAATTCCTCTATAAACTCAAGCGCCTCGGTCAAGTTAAAGTGCGCATGATGCTCATTATGGTGTAAGGCACTTAGCACTAAATTTGATAATCCTTTTAGTTTTTCTTTTTCCTCCCATGTAATGGTCTTGATATCCGTTATGTAAGCAAAATCATGAACTCTGAACCCTCTAACAGTGAGTGAACCGTGCAAATACTCAACAGGAGTAATTCGAATCTGGTTTACTTCAAAGACCGATTTATTAATTTCATTTGTTTCAAAAGAGGGTGCTCCAGGATATTTATCAGAAGCAAAGGCGTAATCAAATCTATGTCGAATATCAGCAATCACTTCCTTACTTGCATAAATCGGCATTGCTCGTTTTTGCATGAAATTATATGGTCTCACGTCATCTAATCCTATGATATGATCATTATGCTGATGCGTTATTAGCACTGAATCTACCTTTTTGACTTTGTTGATCAACATTTGCTGCCTAAAATCAGGTCCGACATCGATAACTATATTTGTTTGACCTAGCTTTAACAGAGCAGACGTTCTAAGCCTTTTATCCTTTGGATTGGTTGATTGACAAACTTCACACTCACAGCCGATTACAGGTATTCCTTGAGAAGTACCTGTTCCTAGAAGTATACAGTTATTTTGTGACACAGTTCTATCTACAATGATGGGTTGAGAGATAGAATTTTCTGATAAAACTCCATACTCTTTTCGTCTAAGTTATCCTCTTGAATGGTAATATTTTGTTCAATCTCCAATAATGTATTAATTCGTCCTTCCACGTCAAAAAACTTATTAATGACAATAATATTATTATTCTCCACCATACAATACCCACTATTGAACGTTCCTCTTTCATAACGTATGTTATATCCCGAC
>CAYZUW010000051.1:0-15506 GCA_964481325.1 uncultured Saprospiraceae bacterium | reverse complement strand
TGAGTCCGCTCCGAAAAGTCACGAAACCACAAAATGACTCTTTTGGCGATATTTTCCATTTTCTCAATCCACTGATGCTCAGGCATCACTGAATTTCGAAAATAATAGATGAGTCCAATTTAAAGTAATACAAAACCAAAAATGTTTCTTTTGGCGATATTTTACCTTTTCTCAATGAACTGATGCTCAGGCATCACTTCATTTCCAAAAGCAAAAATCTCATCCAAAAGAATTCATTTTATGGAATTTGTCTTTCTTCAAACTGGTCTCATGCATCTCATCCAAAATAGCCCATTTTTTGCAATCCGCTACTTTCCGGAGTGGACTCAAACTAGATATTTTAAGCCGAGAAATAAATGATAGAAAAGTTTAATCTAATGTCATAGAATTGTACATTTGCTCAAACACTATCACAAACCCTCCCTTCTGTGAAAAAGATTAAGTACGTCGGTATAGCCGGCAATATCGGCGCTGGCAAAACAACCTTATGCGAAAAACTCGCTAAGCACTTTGGGTGGACCGTCCAGTATGAATCCACAGAAAACAATCCTTACCTAGCGGACTTCTATGAAGATATGAAACGCTGGTCGTTCAATCTGCAAATCTATTTTCTCAATAACAGATATAGACAAATACTAAACATCCTCAATGGAGAAGACACGGTCGTTCAGGATAGAACCATCTATGAAGACGCCAATATCTTTGCACCTAATCTCCACGATATGGGTCTTATGAGTGCTAGAGATTATCAGAACTATCAAGACCTTTTTGAGCTCATGACTTCTAATGTACAGTCTCCTGATTTGATGATTTATCTCAAGGCAAGTGTACCAACCTTAGTAGACCACATTCATTCTCGAGGGCGCGACTACGAAGGAAGCATCAGTATTGACTATCTCAAGAAGCTCAACGAGCGGTACGATAAGTGGATAGATGGGTACACAGATGGAAAACTAGTGGTAATCAATTCTGACAATCTAGATTTTAAAAACAATCCGGAAGACTTAGGACGCATCATCAATACGGTACAGGGTCAAATGCATGGCCTGTTTGACTTTTAGCATCTACTCAATGGGCGCTAGGTTTGCATCCAAGTAATTCACATTATTCTCTAGTCGAAGGGCATCAATATTATCGAGTGTATTGATGTATTGCAAATATATTTCCTCTTCTATCAAAAGCAATTCAATTCTACGCTCAACAATCATGAGTTCAAGGTTGAGTAGTGGGAGAGGGGCTACCTGATTAGAAGAGAGATATTCTTCTTTGAGTAGTGGTAGGTTTTCTTCTTCTACAAATTTAGTCATGAATTCATGTTTTTCAATCAGCTGCATAAGTTCCGTTCTCTCCTTGTTCAGTTCTACTTGTAAAGCAGAAAGAATATCTTTTTGCTTGATCTGCTCTTCCAATTTTTCAATTTCTATTTCAGTAAGATTGGCTTGATTTACCAATTTGTAGGGAAGCACTATACTGACCCCTAAAGAAAGTTCTCTTTCTATAGGCAGCTTATCATCTAACTTATAGCGCAGCTGTGCAAAATCAAAAACATTATCGACGTCATTTTCTTCAACTATATATTCTTGATTGAGGAGTGCGATTTTTTCATTTTGTAGGTCTAGCTCTGGATGTATCTCTAATAAAGCATCTAGGTCATCTATAACTTGTCTAATCCTTTCCATACTGATCCAATTAATCTCCTCCAGCACGGCTGTGCTATCAAGCACACCAAGGCCAGCCATAAGATTGCGTTTGTCAAAGGACTGTGTATATAGCTGCAACTCAATTTCTTTGAGCCGTTCATTTACCTTGAGTACGTCATTAAAATTTAGTTTTTGTTCATCTCTAAAAAGAGCCATCTCTAATTTATTCTTGTCTCTGATAAGATTCGCTTTCTGCTCTAAAAGGGGCTCCTTTTTTTGGACGAAATACCAGCTGACTAATCCATCATAATAATCTTGCGCTCTGTCATCTTGACTGAGTCGAGATTCATTCATGATTTGTGTTAACTGCATCTCGAATAACTTATTTTGCTGCTTTCTCAGCTTATCATTTTTGAAGCGTACACGAAAAGTATATTCTTGCTGCTCTAAATCGAGCTCATTAAATTCCGTCCGAAATTCTAATTTGTCGATTATCTGCTTCTTAGGCAAACCTGGAGTATTTACCTCTGATTTCGTTTTTTCAAAATCCCTTATTCCACTTTGCAAAATAGACTGGCTAGAATAAGTCTGTTGTGCAATAACAAACATATTGCAGAGGCACCAAATAAGCAAAGTGCACAAACATCTAAAAAGATTATGAAAAGAAGGTAAGCTATTCATGCAAAAAAAATCTAGTTTAAGAATAACGATAAAAAATGACCTTCTTTTCGGCTCGTCGAGTTTAGCGTTACTTTTTCTTTTTGCAAAAAAGGATTGTCTGCTGGAATCTTGATCAGCACTTCTCTGCCATAGCTCTTAAGCTCTGGAACCTTTCTTAAGCGCTCTGGTGTTTCTACTATTCTAGTTCCCAAACCTATTACCTTACCTTGTACTTCATGATTTGGATGCTGACTTGAACTTACACTGAGTTCAGCGTCTAGTTTTACTTCTAGTATAAGCTTCTCATGCACATAACCTTTTACCAAAGTAGGATTACGCTCATAAAAGGAGATAAGCGTATTGAATGAAGAGACGTTCTCTCCATCTATGCAGTGTATATTCCCAATCAGGCCATCAGAAGGGGCAAGGATTTGCAGTTTTCCTTTTTCTAAGTCTACCAATGCTCTTTCATTCTTGATCCTTTGTTTTTGTAAGACTTGCGGTCGACCTGCTTTTTGGATTTGATCTTGGAGTATGGCTATTTGTTGATCAATGGGTGCGATTATTTCTGCACGCGTATTTTTCAAAGCATTGAGTTCTATTCTTGCAGACTTGTTGATCGTACTATTTTCTGGAACTTCTATGCTACTGATTTGGTCAAAGAGGTTTTCATTGAGTTCTATCTTGGCTTCTAGACTTCTAATTTCTGCATCTAATTCTGCGATATCTGCTTGCTTCTTGATTTCTAGCTGTGCAATATTATTTCTATATTTTGCTTTTTCTATTTCCGTGCTGATTTGTTGTTCCTTGAGATCGTATTCGAGATCATTTATTTTGAGGTCGTACTTCGCCTGACTTGCTTCCAGCAACAGTTGTCCTTTTTTGACCTCTTCGCCTGGACTCACATATACCTTTGCGATTAAGCAATCTACATCAAGGTTGAGTTCCGTCTCTTTATTCTCCGCAAACCCATAAAAGAAGGCACCTTCGGATTGAAAGCTAGTGCCTGCCAAATACAGTAGGTAAGTAGATGGGATGAGCAACAAGTAAAATATATTGAATCTCTTCATATCCTTCTATATATTATTAAAAGTTGCGTTCGTAAAACTAAGACCCGATACTTGCACATCGTCTCCTAATAGATTTATGGCTTCTTTCAAGTCTGCAGCATCCTCTAGTTTTTTCAATCTTATTTTATAGGCATGTTCTTGCAAGTGCGTTTTTTCAAGATTATTATTAAATAGTTTATAATTCGAGAACACGCTTTCTGTACAATATTTTTTGAGGATGGATTCTATTTGGCCTTTATGATTTGTACGTAAGGCTGTTTCTATTCGTAGTGTTCCTACTATATTAGAGTCTTGGCTAAATGGGGTAAAGCGCAACAAAAATGCTATGACACAAAAGGTCAAAGTCCCCACGATAGCAATAACAAAGCCTAGCACCCCACAAGCTATACCTGCAGCCAGAGATGCAAACATGAAGGCAATGTTTCGAGGATTTCGCAAAGTAGTTCTAAAGCGTATGATAGACAATGCGCCCAACATACCTAGCCCTCTAGCAACACTATCTCCTATAGCCTGCATGATAGTTGCGGCCACGATAGCGATCAAAATCAGTGTTTGCAAAAAGTATATTGGCTTGGTGATGTCACGATTTGTTTTATCGTAGGTAAATGCCAAAATTCCACCTAATATAAAGGACAGCACTACGGTGAATGCAATCGCCATCAGCGTCGGATTCTCTGAGTTATATTGTAGCGACGATAAATCAAACATACTTTTCCTTATATGATGGAGTGCTTTTTAGCGCACTCTATATGCAATTATAGTTAGTTAGATACAGTTATAACGCAATTAATGGTTCAATATTCAAAAAAAAACGGCGTTTTAACACACATTTCGCTTTGATGTTATATCTATTTGTTTATATTTGAAGAGACAAAACCCGCATGATGAAAAACAAACTTACAACTATTAGTCTTATTTCTACCCTTAGCTTTAGCGTATTTTGCTTCTGTTACCTCAATTCTTCCGCTGTTACTATTGATGAGTCTCCATCCCATCAAGTTGCATTAACAGAATCAACTATAGATGCAGAGTCAGAGTCTCATGAGATTCTGCTTCCAGATTTGCGCGCCGTAGAAAGTATCCATCAGTTTGTAATCCGTCTATTCAAAGCTTTATAAATAAATAAGAATTTTAACTTGATAATTTTTTGGGACCATACCATCGCCGTGAAAAACGGCTCGGTACCGCGTCATCCGCTACTACCGACGAAAAAGTCGGTACCGCTACTACCGCTTGTTCGGGACTCGCTTAGCCTTTCGGCACGCGACGGTGAAATTTCTCAAGCGACCTAAAAAAGAGTAAGCAAATAGAAATAGATTCATGGATAGAGAAGATAATTTAGATGATTATATAATAGAGGATAATCAAGAGTATTTCAACAAGCCTAATCTGGTCTTACGCGTAAAGTCCATGACTATTGACACCTTTGTGATTGTGACATTGATGTATGCCTTTTCCATCATTTTGGATAGCCTAAATATTACATCTGGGAACATTAGAGGAGTTGCTTTAGGCCTTATCATTCTTTATGAACCCTTACTGACTTCTATTAATAGAACGGTTGGGCAAAAATTGATGGGTCTTAGAGTACGTCAATTTAGAGCATACAAGAATCAAAAACAAAGTAAAAACATCAATATTTTCTTATCATTAATAAGATACATCTTTAAACTTTTATTGGGTTGGATCTCATTGTTGACCATCCATTCTGATACCTTCGGTAGAGCTATACATGATAAAATTGGCAACTCTCTTATGACTTTTGAAAAGTAGAAGGAATTCGAGAGGCATTTCTGAGTCTAAGTCTCCGTTATTTTTGACTTCAGAGCATTCATACCCGAACTTCAAGCCCTTTTTCCTTGTTTTCATTGCATATATTGGATTAATAGAACGCCAAGACTAAAATTTATTTGAGTTTGTGCCTACAATACCCGTTTTTTGTGTGAGCGGTAGGAATGGTGCGACGGTAGGAGCAGTCCCGACTGGAATGAAATGGAAGGTCGGGACGGAAGTGAAGCGGACCCATGGATGACGCGACGGGAGGCGACACTTTTTCAGTGGAGACGAGTGGCACACCCAAATAATCATAAATAAAAAATATAAGCATAAAATAAAGTACGTATGACGATTAATGAGTTTAAAAAGCTGTTAGGAGAATCTAAGAAGATTGCATTTAAGCTTCCCAATGGAGACTTGGTGCCTAGTCATTTTCACGTGACAGAAGTAGGGCGTGTGCAAAAGGATTTTATAGATTGTGGCGGAGTAGTACGAAATGAGCTGGTGGCCAATCTACAGCTCTGGAATGCGGATGACTACGATCATCGTTTGCATCCTGAAAAGTTGTTGCAAATAGTAGAGATGTCTCAAGATAAATTGGGTATTGGGAATTTCGAAATCGAAGTGGAGTACCAAGGAGAGACTATCTGCAAGTATGGTTTGGATCACGATGGTTCTCAGTTTTTGTTGAGCACTAAGATGACGGACTGCCTCGCTAAAGATAATTGTGGTCTACCTCAAGAAAAAATGAAAGTTAATCTAGGAGATTTGGTACAAGGAAATTCTTGCACACCTGGAAGTGGATGTTGTTAGCAGCAAACAAAAAGCAAAATGAATAAAAACCTGAATACCTTTATTGAGGGCTTAGACCTCAATAGTATACCTGCGGCTAGGAAAGATATCTTACAGCAATTGATTGACCTCATTCAAGCTAATGTGGATAAGAATGAGCGCGTAAATATCAACTGTATTTGCACCCACAATTCTCGACGAAGTCATCTCACTCAAGTATGGGCAAAGGTGGCCAGTATGTATCACCGAGTACGAAAAGTCAATACTTACTCAGGGGGAACTGAAGCTACAGCGATGTTTCCTGTCATTATACAAACCCTTGAAAAACAAGGAATTGATGTGATAAAACTCAGCGAATCTAGTAATCCGATTTACGCACTGAAGTATGATGATTTAGCTCCACCGATTATTGGGTTTTCCAAAAAATATGCAGATCGCTTTAACCCACAGACAGGATTTATCGCGCTGATGACCTGTGGTGATGCGGACGATAAATGTCCTGTCATAGAAGGGGCCAGCGGTCGAGTTGCATTGACCTATGTAGACCCTAAGGTATCTGATGGAACGGATCAACAACAAGAAACTTATGCAGCGCGAAGCGTAGAAATCGCCACGGAGATGTTTTATGTTTTTAGCAAGATAAAAAAATAACACCCTTTCATCATCATAGAAGGCACGCTCTATACCTAAGAAAACCGAATTGAACAAGGTAGATCTCCGTTATTTATTATTACTGAATTTTGCGATGTTTTGCATAAGCACCTCTGGCGTGTTTGGTAGCAAACTCTATCTATATCCACCCTTAGGCGTGTGGGGACGATGTTTTCTTGCGCTATTTTTATTGGGAGCCTATTGCAAATATCAAGGCTTTGAGTTTACCATTCGAGCAGGAAAGAGTAGAGGAATAGTTTTTGCAAGTGGTCTGTTGATGGCGGGTCATTGGGTATCCTACTTTTATGCTTTAGTGCATACAAATGTGGCTATTTCTATGTTGGCTATTTTTACCTATCCTATGATAACGACCTTACTAGAGCCGCTTGTCTTAAATGTAAAAATACAAGCACGAAGTTTATTCTTGAGTGCGCTGCTTTTATTTGGTTTGTATTATTTACTACCCACTTTTTCGGTAGAAAACGCTGATACGAAGGGGTTTCTGTTTGCCATACTTTCAGCTGTCTTGTACTCCATTAGAAATTTGATGATGAAGCGAGAGATTGATTCCTACAACGGCTCTGTACTCATGTTTTATCAATGTTTCATATCTGTTATCATATTGATTCCTTTCTTTTTTATTTCAGCGCCTAGTGTTTCGGATATCCTACACGATTTGCCTTTCTTGTTTGGATTAGCTTTGGTGACGACTTGTTTAGGGCATACCATATTCCTGTATACATTCAGTCACTTCAAAATTAGTACTGCCAGTGTCTTAAGCGGCTTACAACCCGTGTTTGGGATTGTCTTAGCCGTCATATTTTTACAAGAATATCCAAGTAGTAGAACCATCCTTGGCGGTGTTATCATAATGGTGACTGTACTTATAGAAAGCGTAGCCTCTAGTCGAAGTAAGAAAGGCCTGAAAGCATAAAGCTTCCTTATTTTTATTTCATATTACTTGACAATCTTATTAATTTGGGCAATCCAAAAGAAAAGATATAATGATGCAATGTCAAAAGGAAAAATTTGAGTTATCAGAGGAGTTACACTATTTAAACTGTGCGTACAAGGCACCACTGATGAAATCTAGTGAAGCATTGGCCATAGCAGCCTTAAAAAGATCTCGTAATCCAGTGGATATAAAGCCTGCGGATTTTTTCTCTGAAAGTAAGTTGGTTCGAGCGGAATTTGCTAAGATTATCCAGACGGATGCGTTGCATATAGCTATTGTGCCGTCTACCTCCTATGGATTTAGCACCTTATTTTCGAATATAGAAGGGAAGCCAGGAGGAAAAGCGATTACCGTTAGTAATGAGTTTCCAAGTGGATTTTTTGCCATGAAGAAGTGGTGTGATAGTCATAATCAAACTTTGCAGATAGTGGCGGAAGATGATGACCTAGAGGTACAAGGAAGTGACTGGAACCGGCGAATACTAGAAGCCATTGATGAGGACACCTCTGTGGTATGTATGTCTGCTATACATTGGTCTACAGGATACAAGTATGCTTTAGAAGAGATAGGGGAGAAGTGTCGTAAAGTGGGCGCTAAATTTTTAATAGATGGCGCACAAACTATTGGCGCTTTGCCAGTAGATGTAAAAAAATGTAAAATTGATGGCCTCGTGTGTGCGAGCTACAAATGCCTATTGGGGCCATATTCCCTCGCTTTGATGTACGTAGACGAATATTTTTTTGACAAGCGTCCAATCGAAGAAGCCTGGATGAATAGAGCAGATGCGGAGAACTTCAGTAGCCTGTCAAACTACAATATGGCGTACGAAAAAGGAGCCTACAGATTCAATGTAGGACAAACTTCTAACTTCATCATTATGCCTATTTTGCTGAATGGATTACGCCAAATCAATGCTTGGACTGTAGAAGCGATACAAGCTTACTGCAAAGAATTAGCTACTCCATTTATGACCGAGATGGAAACCCTGGGGTATACATTTGAAGCTGAAGCAGAAAGATGTTATCACTTATTTTCAGTAAAAATAGGTTTAGACAATATCGAGAAAATGAAGTCTATTCTAACTGAAAAAAAACTAAGCTTATCGATAAGAGGTGCCTTTTTGAGAATTTCCTTAAGTGTATTTAACACCCCAGAAGATTTACAAGTTTTAGGGGAGGCACTTCGATCTTTAAAGACTACTTAGAAAATTTTTGATCTTCATATCACTTACTTTAATCAAAATCATATGAAAAATTTATTTGATGCACAAGACACAAACGAAGCTATTGCAAGAATTAAAAACTTGAATCCAACGACTCAACCCAATTGGGGAAAAATGAACGTCGCTCAGATGTTGGCACACTGCAATGTAGCCTATGATATGGCGCATACAGATCAGTATCCAAAGGCAGGAGGCTTCAAGAAATTCATGCTGAAAGTGTTCGTAAAAGGAGCAGTGGTAGGCCCAAAACCCTATACCAAAAGTTCTAGAACAGCGCCAGAATTTATAATAGCAGATGATCGAGACTTCGAGTCAGAAAAAAGCAAACTGGTAAACTACTTAAAAAAGACCCAAGAGCTGGGAGAGCAGCATTTTCATAATAAGGAGTCCAACTCTTTTGGTAACTTGACTAGCCAAGAATGGAACGTAATGTTTGCTAAACATCTAGACCATCATCTGACACAATTTGGTGTATAGTAGCAGCAAGGCTAGAAAGCACACATATAATATCACTTTTGCCTAGGTAAGCTTTATCTTGGCGGCGATATAGTATATCTATGATTTCAGTTTGGAAACCCTTAGTTTCTAAAGTGGAATCAACTATGGTTAATCACATTCAATAAATACATGGATCGCTCTAATGAAAACTCTATAAGTCTGAATAAGTACATCGCTGAGACAGGTCTATGTTCAAGACGAGAAGCAGACGTTCTCATCAAAGCGGGCAAGGTGCAACTCAATGGCGCTGTGGCTAATGCGGGCAATAGAGTATTTGACGGAGACGAAGTCCTAGTCGAAGGAGAGCCCTTGAATGCAAAACCAAAGGCGGTCTATTTGATTTTCAATAAGCCAAAGGGAATCGTCTGCACCACTGATAAAAGAGAGAAAGACAACATTATAGACTATATCAACTACCACCAAAGACTATTTCCGATAGGCAGACTAGATAAACGTTCCGAAGGGCTTATTTTCCTTACCAATGATGGAGATATTGTAAACAAAATTTTACGAGCAGGTAATAAACACGAAAAGGAGTACATCGTTTCTGTAAAACAACCACTTAGTCAAAAGTTCATCAGCGATATGTCAAAGGGAGTCCCCATTCTTGGGACAGTTACCAAAAAATGTGTCGTTGAAAAAATTAACAAGTTTACATTTCGCATTATCCTCATACAAGGGCTCAATAGACAAATACGCCGTATGTGCGAGTATCTGGGTTATGATGTACTGGCCTTGCAGCGTGTGCGCATCATGAATGTTGTCCTAGGCAAGCTACCTGTAGGCAGCTGGAGAGAATTCAGCAAAAAAGAGTTGGAGATAATGATGGCTTCTGTTGTAGATTCCACAAAGGTGTCTGCAGCTGAATCTAAGGACAAACGCTGAGCGGAGTTTATACATTATACTCATTCAACAGATCCAAGGTCTTCCGAATCCCTTCGACTTCAGACAAGTCTGTTCCATCGTATTCAATACCAATATAGCCAGTGTATTGGGCTCCTTTGACGATTTGTAGCATCTTTCTATAATCTATATTTGCTTCATTGCAAGATGGGTCAAACGAACGGCTCTTTGCGCTTACCCCTTTGGCAAAAGGCATCAACTCTGCTAAACCTATGTATTGGTTATATTCCTTGATACACGGACTTCCCCATGCTTGCCCTTCCACTCTCTCCATACAGAAATTGCCAAAATCGGGCAGGGTACCACAGTTTTTAAGATTGACTTGTCGCATCACCTCGCTCAACCACTTTCCGTCAGAAGAAAAACCACCCTGATTCTCTACGATGATGTTTATATTGTAAGGCATTGCGTATTGGGCTAGCTCCCCAAGGCCAGATATAACAGCGGATTGTACCGCTTTCTCCTTTCCTTTACCAAATGCATTCACTCTTATGGAATGACAACCAAGAGTCTTAGCTGCCTCCACCCACTTATAGTGATTAATGACAGCTACTTTGCGCGCTAAATCATCTGTGTTTCCCAAGTCACCTTCACCATCTATCATGATGAGTAACTGCTTTACTCCTTGATCTTGTGCTCGCGAGTTAATCTCATTTAAGTATTCGTTATTCGTCCCATTTTTAAAGAATAGATTGACATACTCAATGGCTTCGATACCAAACTCTTCTTTGGTAAACTTTGCGAAGTCTAGATGATTTAGTTGACCTGATTCCAACATTCTACGCAATGACCATTGGGCGAGCGATATTTTAAACCAAGGCTTCTTTTTTATGGTATTTGTTGCCTTGGGAGTGGAGTCATCTATTCGTCCACAGGTGACAAGGCCTAACAGACTCATTCCTAAGCTGTATTTTAGACCATTCTCTATGAACCTTCTTCTCGATGAATTCCCCTTTATCATAATTTGGAATTTTATAATGCGAAGATAAGCACAATTGATTTTCTTTTATTTTTGACTTACTCTAAACTATTTAATATCACTTAAACCTCTCTTGCAGCGCTATTGTGCTCAATTACAGTGTTTTGCACTCGTCATTACCATTAATTTCTCAATAATCGTCGTTTTGCTAAAAAAGAAGCATAAATTTATTTTAATCATATCTAATGCAATTTTCAGCACTTTATTTATGTTTGCACCTCATGGCCACAATGTTAGCGTACTATCTCTTTTTATTGCCAATTTCATACATGCCGAATGCTATTCTCTACCGAATATCGGACATCGTATTTGTGGTTTTAGCCCATATTGTGCGCTATCGCAGGACTATCATCACCAATAATTTAAAAAATAGCTTTCCTGAAAAATCTGCCGCTGAAATAATAGAAATCAGGAATAAATTTTATCGCCATCTTAGTGATTTAGTACTAGAGACGGTTAAAAACTTCACGATTAGTGAAAATAATCACTCAGATAATTTCACCTACGAAAATAAAGACTTGCTAGAAGACCTAGAAAAAGAAGGTATATCAGTGATTATCATGGGTGGACACTATGGAAATTGGGAACGATATGCCACTGCTGGAGGCTCACATGCTTATCAAAAGGATATGGCTATCTACAAGCCGTTCAAAAATAAGTTTATTGACCGAAAGATGAAAATCGCAAGAGAGCGCTTTGGAATGCAAATGATATCCATGCTTATGACTAAGAAGTACTTTCTCAAGGATCCTTCTTTACCAAAAAGTATCACTTTTGCCATGGATCAATGGACACCAAATCCACGCAAAGCATATTGGACTAAATTTTTGAACCAAGACACTTCATTTTACCCAGCTGCAGAAATTTTAGCGAAAGAGCATAATTGGGCTGTAGTCTATTGTCGTTTAGAAAAGAAAAAGAGAGGACACTATCATGCCTATTATGAGTTGATTACCAAAGATCCTTCTGCCATGAAAGATGGTGAAATCATGGAAATCTTTGTAAAGAAGCTAGAAAAGACAATCATAGACTACCCACCGCATTGGCTTTGGTCCCATAAGCGATGGAAAATGAGTAAGGAAGAAGTTTTTGGAAACTCCTAATAAGGAACAAACTAGTTTTGTGATGACAAGTTAAATGCAGTCCGTTTTATTCATTTCAGGATTTTCCCAATGAAATATTTTCTTCTTATTTGTTTTTTCTTGCTATCTCTATCAGTGCATTCGCAAACGGGAGATTTTAGCGAAAAACAAATTTCAGATTATATCCAATCTCTAATAGGAGGTCAGAGAGAAGTCACCGTACCAAGTGGCAGGATAGACTTGCTCCATGACGGAACAGCCTATGAAATAGAATGGGCAAGCAACTGGAAAGAATCGATCGGGCAATGTCTCTGGTATGCACAGCAAAAAAACTGTAAAGCAGGGATTATTCTAATTAACAAGAAAGAAGGAGACTATAAATATTTGATACAACTGAATTCGGCATTGGCTTATGCTGGGTTAAACAATCAAATCACAGTCTATTGGTTTCCAGATGACTTTAGGAAATTCATGAAATAAAGTCCCCATTTTGTATTTTGTGATAACATGAAAAAAGTACTCGTTATTGGATGTTGCGGAGCAGGGAAGTCAACCCTATCTAAAAAGCTTAGCGATAAACTAGGGCTACCTATCATACACTTAGATCAAGCCTATTGGCAAGCCAATTGGGTGGAAACGCCTAAAGAAGAATGGGAGAATAAAGTAGCGCAACTAATACAACAAGAAGCCTTTATCATGGACGGCAATTACTCTGGCACATTGGCTATGAGGCTCCAGGCGGCAGATACGCTTGTTTACCTTGATTACCCTACTTGGCTATGCTTTTGGAGAGTGATACAGCGAATATTTAAATACCATGGCACGACTAGGCCTGACATGACACAAAGATGCCATGAGCGCTTTGATTTATCCTTTTTGCACTATGTATTGGTTTTTAGATGGATTGCTGGAAAAAGGATAGAGAAAATACTTAAAATCAAAGATTATAAAGCCGATGTAATTCGTTTAAAAACGGATAAAGCTGTCGAGATGTATTTGAAGTCTCTTTAAGGTGATATCTTTGTAGTAGCAAGATTCTTTTTAAATGATGAATACGAACATGAAATTTTTTATCTCTAGCATTTTCCTCTGCTTTACGTGTAGCTTATTAGGCCAGACCTTCACTATGCAAGATAGTCTCAGAGGCTCCATTACAGAAGAACGTGCCTGGTGGGATCTTAATCATTACCACCTAAGCCTAGAGGTAGTTATTGCAGACAAGTATATCGAAGGCCATAATGTAATCACCTATAAAGTACTCCAGCCCCATCAGGTGATGCAAATAGATTTACAGCGGCCCCTTGAGATTACAAAAATCACACAAAATGGAATGGAACTGGCGTGGGACTCTAAAGAGAATGCGCACTTTGTTAAGCTAAAAGAACAACAGAGGGTAGGGGATATGAATAAAATAACCGTGTTTTATCAAGGAAATCCACGACCGGCTGCTAGAGCACCTTGGGATGGAGGATTTAGCTGGAAAAAGGACGCGAATGAAAAAGACTTTGTAGCGACGTCATGTCAAGGCTTAGGCGCGAGTGTATGGTGGCCATGTAAGGATCACATGTATGACGAAGTAGACAGTTTGATGTTGAGTGTGGAGATTCCTATGCACTTGAGTGATGTATCTAATGGAAGATTGAGAGGCATAGAAGTAAACAATGAGAAAAAGACCAACACATTTCATTGGGCTGTAACGAATCCGATAAATAATTACGGTGTCAATCTCAATATCGGTGATTACGTGCAATGGGAAGAAGCGTATAAAGGCGAAAAAGGCAATCTAGACGTTAGTTATTGGGTACTTAAAGACAACGAAGCCAAAGCTAGAGAACAATTCAAGGAAGTGCCAAAGATGTTAGAAGCTTTTGAGCATTGGTTTGGCCCATACCCTTTCTATGAAGATGGGTATAAATTGGTCGAAGCACCTTATTTAGGTATGGAACACCAGAGTTCAGTCACCTATGGTAATCATTTTATGAATGGATATCTGGGCACCGATTTGAGTGGAACAGGGTGGGGGCTTAAATTTGATTTTATCATAATACACGAATCTGGCCATGAGTGGTTTGCTAATAATATCACGCATAAGGACATGGCAGATATGTGGATTCACGAGGGATTTACCAATTACTCTGAATCCATTTACTTGGATTATCACTTTGGTAAAGAAGCTGGTCAAGAATATGTTAGAGGTTTGCGAAGGAATATCGAGCATCTTAAACCACTCATTGGCCCCAGAGATGTAAACTATCAAGGGTATCCAGGCGATGTGTACTATAAAGGCGCAAATATTTTAAATACGCTTAGAACGGTAGTCAACGACGATGAAAAATGGAGAGGACTACTCAGAGGAATGAATGAAAAGTTTTATCATCAAACTATAAATTCGTCAGACTTAGAAAAATACATTCAAGATTATATTAAAATGGATTTGAGCGGCTTCTTTGACCAATATCTACGACAAGCCAATATTCCAATTTTAGAATACTTTTATCGAGAAGGAAAACTATTCTATAGATGGAGTAATACCAATAGCGAATTTGATATGCCAGTAGATATTCACTTTGAAGATGAAAATACGCTGAGGCTTTTTCCGGTTGCCAATTGGAGAAATATTGACATTCCAAACACTGCTTTTGAGGTAGATTCTAATTATTTGATCGCAGTCTTCCAATCCGCGCAATAAGAAATAAATAAATTTTATTTTTTTGGTTTATTTTTTTTCTTGCGTGGACTCGCTTTAGCTAATGGATTAAAATCTAGGCATAATTGAATCCAATAGGTGAGATCATCATCCATATCCATTCCATCTGGAGTGACAAAGATATAGCCACGCATGGGTCTACCAGTAAAGTCCATAGGCAAGCACATAGGTTTGTCTATTTCTTTTTCATAAGCCTCTTCACCAATTCTAGCCATCATAAGTTGGTCTCCGAATTTTTTATCGATGTGGATACCACATAGCATTTTATCATCCACAAAGAAAATTCGTCCACCCATCATATTTCTTTCAGAAAAGTCTATGCCTTTGTCTTTTAGGATGTTGCCAATTCTTTCTGCGGTGTATTCGTCGTAGGCCATGTAAATTATATTAGAGTCAATTAAATTTAAAAATATAAAAAGTCTCTAAACTATTCCGTGCACAATTTAGAATGAATTAAGCCATTGTATAAGGAAAACAAAATAATTCGCGATTGACATCTATATGTAATGCAGCATATTTATATAATACCCATAATTTATGTTATGTTAAGTATATAATTGTAGTGCTTCCC
>CAYZUW010000050.1:0-15728 GCA_964481325.1 uncultured Saprospiraceae bacterium | reverse complement strand
CTTAGTAGTAGTAATAAGAAAAATCTTTGCGTCAGGGATCGATAGGGCGGCTCTTTTTCAGAGCCGGTCACGACTGGAGTGTAACGGAAGTCGGGACGGGAGCCGAAGGGCGTACCCCGAAAGAGCCCGCCTGGACGCCCAAAAAAAACTTTGAAAAATAGTCTAGAAGATGCGCTTTAGGACTTCTTCTTTGTAGCTGGAGCCGATGGGAAGGCGCTTTTCCCCCAGGTGTACCATGCTACCTTCGAGGGCGGAGATTAGGTCTGTATTGGCTATGTAGGATTTGTGGATGCGCATGAACTTGTCTGGTGGTAATTCTTCTTGTAGTTTTTTGAGGGAGAGTAGGGATAAGGTGCGGCCTTTTTCTGTGTGAAAGGCGACGTACTCCTTCATGCTTTCGATATATAATATGTCTTTGTGGAAAAGGCGAAATACTTTGAAGTCGGACTTCACTAATATGTAGTCCTTCGGTTTTTCGCTATCCTCGGTCGTCGTAGTGGAGAGCTGCGTTGGTGTAGGCTCTTGTGCCGCTTTTAGAAGTTTGCTTGCCTTGTTGATGGCTTGTAAAAATCGCTCAAAGCGAAAGGGCTTGAGCAGGTAATCGACAGCGTCTAATTCGTAACTCTGGAGTGCGTACTCTTTATATGCAGTCGTAAAAATCACTAGTGGCTTGTAGGGCATGGTCTTCAAAAATTCTACTCCTGTCAGTTCGGGCATTTGTATATCCAAGAACATGATGTCTACTTGTTCGTTTTGCAGCACTTGCATGGCTTCAAGGGGATTCGCACATTTGCCTACAATGTGCAAATGAGGCAAGCGTCCGATATAGTTTTCGACGAGCTTACGAGCCAATTCTTCATCATCGACTATGAGGCAGTTGATCTTGTTCATGTGACGATTAGTTTTAGGGTGATTTCATATTGCTTTTCACTTTGCTGAATAGCTAAGTCGAAATGATCTGCAGGGTAAAGCAATTTGAGTCTTTTCTTGATATTGTCTAGCCCCACTCCACCTTGTTTGTCTTTGGTGAAAGTTTGTGTAGGTATACTATTGACCACGTTGAAGACGATCTGGTTTCCGACTGAATTCAACTTAATGTTTACAAAGCCTTCTTTCAGGTCTTCTATCTTGCTGTGCTTGAATGCGTTCTCTACAAAAGGGATAAAAAGTAATGGTGGTATCATTAGGTTGGGCGCCGCTGAAGGAATATCTAAATTGACATCCATCCCGCGACTGTCTTTTAATGATTTGAGCTCGATGAAATTTTTTATATACTTTATCTCTTTTTCTAAGGGCACTTTTGGTTCATTAGAATCGTACACCATATAGCGTAGAATCTCAGATAGCTGCATCACCGACTCTGGTGTTTGTGGTGCTTGGGTAACTGAAAGGCTATATATATTATTGAGCGCGTTGAATAGAAAATGTGGATTGACCTGAGACTTCAGAAATTTTAATTCTGTTTCTAGTTTTTCTTTATCGAGGCGGATAGCTTCTTTTTCTTTTTTATTGGCGTAGCGGGTGATCTCTACTAAGGTCGTGCCCAAGTATGCTATAATCAATGGTACTAATCTAGGCACCCATCGTATAGATCTAGGTACTCTGTTTCCTCCTCTGTTTGGTAGTTGTTGTGCAAACCAATCGGACCATGGAAAAATATCATGATATAATAAAAGTACCGTGATACCAATCAAAAAGGCGCTGGTCACTGCGTACAATAAATGCTTTTTTTGGAAATAAAGTCGAGGGAGCAGATAACGGATATTGACTGAAACTATGACGATGATTCCAAGGAGGCTAGCACCACTATTTAGTAGGCGTCTAAATCCAAAATTGTCAAAATCGTTAAGTGCTACTATTATAAACAACCATCCACCCCACCAAAGTAGGATCTGTAAAAGGATATTATGTTTTTCGGATCTCGCCATGTTGTAAATATGTCCACTATCTTGTTCTAGATGAAGAATAGTCTATCATTGGGTCAATTTTATCTATAAACTGCCTAATTTGCTCAATTGACAGGTAAAATGGGGTTAATTTGGGTCATTGAGTAGAAATAGCCATTCTTAGGCAAGATATGGCTCTAGGTAGAATATGTTATATACTACAGCAAAAAGATTCGATATTGTTATCATAAACAGTAGCTATCCTGAGTTATAGTGAGGCAGGTAGCGCAGATGAAGAAAGGAAGATAAATAGATGATACTTATTGTAAAGTAATCGTCGAAAGAGGTAGGAAGACTACAAATAGAAAGTGTACTTTTCGAAAGGTAAGTTTACCTCCTTAGAACATAAATTTTGATTACAATATATTTTTAACGTAAAAATTATAGAAGATGAAATTATCAAAGAGATTATTATCGGCAATGGCATTCTTATTCATACTAACGGTTTCTGTAAGTGCGCAACGCGGTGAACGTGGCGACAGAGAAAGAAGCCCAGAAAAAACGGCTGAACGTCAAACGGCAAGATTAGTAGAACAATTGGAATTAGATGAAGCGCAAGCTGAAAAAATAAAGGCTATCAATATGATGTATGCTGAAAAAACTATGGCGGCGCGTAAAGCGGCTAGAGAAGATGCAACAGCAGAAAGAGAAAAGATGCAAGCTCAATTGAAGCCCATCAGAGAAGCACAAGAGGCTGAACTGTTGAAAGTACTGACTCCTGAGCAAGCTGAAAAATATACAGAAATAAAAAATAATCGAGGAGGAAAAGGGCGCAGAGGTGGCAAAGGTCATAGAGGCCATAAAGGGCGCAAACTTAGAAAATAAAAAATTAGTCACTTATTGTTAATTGCAACACCAATCAAAGCGTAAAGCTCAGATTGGTGTTGGTCTTTTTATCACTGAGTCCACTCCAAAAACAAATGGAACCTAAAATGTCTCTTTTGGCGATCCACTAGTTTCTAGAGTAGACTCATCACTCAAATCAATCGAGGACCAATGGGAAAAAAATTTACACTCTACATCATTTTACAATTGTGCGGTCTATACATCTATGCGCAAAACGCCTCTGTAAGTGGGGTGGTTTTAGATGCACAAAGTAATGAAGCACTCATTGGGACGCACGTCTCTCTAGGGAATACTGCTAACAACTGGACATTGACTACGGATGACAATGGAAAATTTACTTTTAAAAATGTACCTAATGGGGCTTACGAACTCGAAGTGAGCTACATAGGATATGCAGTCAAAAAACAAACTGTACAGGTCAGTGGAAAGGATGTCAATCTAAATACAATTTCATTGTCTGAGGGAGTTGACCTGGATGAAGTGCAGGTAGTAGAAGATGTATTGCCCGTAGTACAAAAAGGAGATACCACTCAATTTAATGCGCAAGCCTACAAAACACTACCGGATGCAGATGCTTCGGATCTGATAGAAAAGATGCCTACAATCGTAGTGGAAGATGGTCAAGTTCAAGCACAAGGGGAAGATGTAAAGCAAGTATTGGTAGATGGAAAGCCATTTTTTGGTAATGACCCACAAGCTGCTTTGAGAAACCTACCTGCTGAGGTGATTGATAAAATTCAAATATTTGATCAACAAAGTGATCAGGCTAAATTTACTGGATTTGATGATGGAGAAACTTCTAAGACAATCAATATCGTCACTAGACGAAATATGCGTAACGGACGATTTGGAAAAGTCTTCGCGGGATATGGTACAGAGGATAGATACCAAGCCGGGGGAAATATAAATATTTTTAACGGTGATCAAAGAATATCTCTTATAGGGCTTTCTAATAATATCAATCAACAAAATTTTTCTAGTGAAGATTTGTTAGGGGTAGTTGGCTCTAATGGTCGTAGAAGGGGTGGTCGTCGTGGCGGCGGAGGAAGACCCGGCGGAGGACGTCGTGGTGGCGGCGGAAGACCCGGTGGCGGATCTACTGGAGCATCTGCAAGTGATTTCCTTGTGCCATCACAGGGAGGTATAACTAGCGCGCATGCTTTCGGCTTGAACTTCACAGATAAGTGGGGAGAAAAGGTAGAAGTATCTGCGAGTTATTTTTTCAATCAATCAGACAATATAACAGACCAGATTTTATCGCAGCAATTTTTTGATTCAGAAGGATTAGCGGAAGTTTATGAAGAGTCAAGCTTAGCGGAAAGCAGTAATCTTAATCACAGATTTTCTGGTATCTTAAATTATAAAATCAATGACAAAAACTCATTAATATGGAGATCGAACTTGACTTTTCAAGGCAACGAGGGCGAAGAGATACTCTTCGGAGAAACAAATGTGAACGACGTCTTTGTCAATAGTGCCAATAGCGACTATACGACGGACCTTACAGCCTATAATATCACCAACTCCTTATTGTGGAGACATAATTTTGAGAAAGAAAAAAGGACTTTATCTATTTTCGCCTCAGGTGGATTAGCTCCTAATGAGGGAGATCGATTTTTGCTTTCTGAAAATATTTTCTCTTTAGACACAACTAGCCTAAACCAGCATTCCATTTTGGACTTGAATGCTCAAAATGCATCTGCCAATGTACAATTTACAGAGCCCGTCTCTGAAAATGGGCAATTGTCTTTTAGCTATCGTGCAAGTTATAGACAAGATGAAAGTTCGCAAAATACTTTTGACTTTGATGGTTCCAATGAAACCTTTGATCTTTTTAATCAAGATTTGAGTAATGTATTTTCAAATGATTATTTGAGTAATTCTATTGGTGCAGGGTATAGATTCAACAAGGGTGATTGGCGTTTTATGACTAGAGCCAATATACAAAGAGCGGATCTTGTAACGGAACAAACATTCCCTTTTGAGGCGGACACAGAGAACGACTTCTTTAATGTACTTCCTATGGCGATGGCCATGTATAGACCATCTCGCTCAGAGAATTTTAGAGTATTTTATCGTACACGAACTAGTCTTCCATCTACAACACAGCTGCAGAATGTTGTCAACAACACGAACCCACTGCAGCTTACTATTGGTAATCCTGATTTGCTT
The DNA here is from genome assembly GCA_964481325.1 of uncultured Saprospiraceae bacterium. GTDB lineage: Bacteria > Bacteroidota > Bacteroidia > Chitinophagales > Saprospiraceae > JALZVN01. The sequence goes on along the minus strand of CAYZUW010000050.1, from coordinate 10,764 downwards.
CAAGGTGTACAACACACTTTGAATGGGTCTTACAATAAAACCAATACAGAAAAGTCAACTGTTTTCTTTTTACTACTTGGTGGAGGCTATACGGAAAATTATATTTCTAATAGTACTTTTCTTTCAGCGGCTGATTTTGATCCTAATTTGGAAGCTGATGCACAGATTACTGTACCAGAGAACTTATCTGGGTATTTTAATTTGAGGGCATTTTCTACCTATGGATTTCCAATTTCTAAAATCAAGTCCAACTTGAATATAGATTTGAATGCAAATCATAGTAGAACGCCTGGCTTGATTAATGGTGATCGAAATCTTACGAACAATACGACTACTGGTCTTGGGCTTACCTTATCTAGTAATATAAGTGACCGTGTTGATTTTACGATTTCTTCTAGATCGAGCGTAAATTTTGTTGCAAATTCTCTTCAGAGTGCTACTGATCCAAATTACTTTCAGCAAAATAGTAAGTTGAAACTTAATTGGATTATTGGCAAGGGTATCATTTTTAGAACGGACTTGACCCATTTTTTCTATGATGGTTTTGAGGACGATTTTGATCAAAACTTTCTTTTATTGAATGTTAGTCTTGGAAAGAAGCTTTTCAAAGATGATCGGGGTGAGATTAGTGTTGTCGTTTTTGATGCTTTAGATCAGAATAATGCTTTGACTAGGAATATCACGGAAACGTATACGGAGGATGTGCAGACTAATGTGCTTCAGCAATATTTTATGTTGAAGTTCAAATATGATGTTAGACATTTTAGGGCGAAGAAGTAATTGTAGTTTTTGTAAAAATAAAAGAGAATGGGCACTTGATTTTAGATTGAGTGCCCTTTTTTAATTTGTCTTGAGCAGCTTGTTCGTTTTTAAAATTAAAGGCTTCATTAATTTGTTCCTTGAGCAGCTTGTTCGTTTTAACACCGAAGATACCGAAGGCTAAGTTAGTATGGACAAGGCACCGAAGACTTCTCTTTCTTGTTCCTTGAGCAGCTTGTTCGTTTTAAACACCAAAGAAATCCAAAGTCTAAGTTGACATGGACAAGGCACCTGAGGCTTCTCTTTCATGTTGCTTGAGCAGATTGGAAGATTTAAGAACAAAGTAAATTACTCAATGATTAATTTATATTTATCTAAGAGTCGAAGGACTTCGGGTATAGCAAATTTGGCGCCTTTAAGTTTGTTTATTTCTGGGTCGATAGTAAAATTGATGGAACCAAGTAAATCGGTGCCTTCTAAATTTGTGCCCTTAAAGGCTGTTCTTTCTAAATTGCAATTACTCAGGGCTACGTTGCGTAGGTCTGCTTCTGTCATATCTGCTTCGGCAAGGTTACATTGGTCAAAGCTAGACTGTCGTAAATCCACTTGATAAAAGCTTGTGTGCTGCAGGATGCAATTTTTGAAATCAATAGCGAAGCCAAAACTTGAGCAAGTAGTAAAATGCAAGCCTAACATTTTGCATTCTTTGAAGGTAACTTTTTGAAAAGAAGCATTATTAATATTAGCATTGCTTAAATCACAAGCTTTAAAAATGGAATCCTGAAATCGCATATTGGATAAGGATACTTTCGAAAAACTACACTGCTTAAAAGTGCAGTATGCATATTCTGCTAGTTCTAAATCGTCTTTCGTAAAAACAATATTTTCAAAATGCTGATCTGTTATCGATTCCATATTTTATTATTTCAAGAATGGAATTAACATGGCTACTTTATTTTGGTATATCTTGTATTCTTCTCCGAATTCTATAAGTAGTTTTTGTTCTTCCAATTTGGTTCCAAAATACAAATAAAGCGTAGCTATTGAAGCTACTATTACCATTTTGATATTAGGTTTGTATAAAAATGCGCCCCAGATTATCATCAAGCCAGCGAAATATAGTGGATGCCGTACAATTGCATTGAATCCATTTGTTTTTAAAGTTTGGGGTGGAAGATTCTTTTCTGTCCGCAACTGCTGAATGCCTGAGAATTCTGAGAGATTATATTGACTCAATGCAATTAATAAAACTAAAATCCCTATTCCGGCTAAAGTCAAGCCAATGGTAGATGCATGGGGCGATACAAATAGATTAGCAGACTCAATTGTTATAAATGCAAATAGGATTGGTATAAGTGAAATAATAGCCACAGCATTGAAAGCCAGGCGGTAATATTTTTTAGCTATCCATTTATCTATCAAGATATTTTTGACGCTATGGGAGGCTAGGGCACTGTGAATGACAAAGTAAATGATTAAGAGTATTGTAAAAATAAGTAGTTGCATGTGTTAGTTAACTTAAGCTCGGTAGTTCTAATATCGAGATTTTCATTTTAACCGAAATTTATTCTCCTATTTAATTCTTGACGACTGTTCTTTCACGTTCTTTTTTTCCCATGATCGAATGGTGCGCAGCAAAAGGTGTCCAGTGGACAGCTTTAATGAGTGAACCGAGACTCCAGTCGAGGCATGCAATTTCTCTTTTTAATTCTTAATCAAATGAAGCGTACTCGCCTCGCCAAGTTTGGCTCGGTTCATTCCTTATTTTGGTCTACCAGACCAAAATTGCTTCCCGTGGCTAGCACGGGACAGGTCGCACCAGTCAATCACACATAAATCATCAAAGGTCGAAATTTATTCTAGTTTAATATCCTTGCGCCTTTATGAGTATTTTTTGTTTCAATATTACGAATTTAACCTTAGGTCAATTTGTTATATATCTCCAATTGTCGACACTATCATGAATTCCCGTACAACACCTAATCAAATGAATTTCAATCTCTTACATTGTATATTATGTATTTTTTATACGATATATTGCTACCGAAACTTAAGTTAGTTGGTGTAGCCCAAATTGGATTTATCGTTTCCATTGATCTCATCGTATAAAATTTCATCTCCTAATTTTAGTTTAGCAATGTGGGTGCTTTTATTATTCCAGTCTAAGGGTGTCCAATGCTCTGCGTAGATAAAGGTAACTTCTTTGCCTATAAGAAGTTCTTTTAAGTTTTCTAATTTGAATTTGTTTTCTAATCCTCGGTTAATATAGTAAAGGTGCTCATCGTATTCTAAATGGAATACAGCATCTTTTACACCGCCTTCGCTTATACCTCTTACGACACCAGTATGAGAACGTACGTTTTTTGCTGTGACCGTTGGAACTGGCCTAAGGCATAATGCTAGGAAACAAAAAAGGATAAAGAAGAAAAAGTATTTAAGTACTTTCATAAAATATTAACTGACTATCCGCTTGTTGGGGAGTAAAAAAACATTTCAACTATATTTATATTATAAATTCCGAACGAAATATTTCTATTAATCATATCTAGATTTCTTTTCTCTCACTTACTTTTTTCCCGCAAAAAAGTAACAAAAAGCTCCCGACTGTGATGATTCTTAACGCTTACAAAATACCATTTAATATTAAGATTGCCGTTTATCTTTTGACTGAATCTCTCAATTTCTGCGTTAAAAATACTCGCCTTAGCTGAAGCTAATTGGCAATCCCACCCGCTAGCGGTTCTCTACGTTGACAAGACCCACTGGGTCTTCTCTGCTACGCACCATTTCGTTCATGCCTTGAACTTGAAAAATTCAGCACAAAATCTAATTCGGCATCTTAAACATTAAATGGTATAAGCTAAATCATCAAAGGTCGAAATTAATTCTAGTTTAATATCCTTACCCTCATTTAATTAATTCTAAAAAAATCAGGGCAAAAACAGTTATTACAAGATAATCATTTTTGTAATTGGTTCAAATGTTTTGCAAGAAAAACGCCTGAGCTGGCGCAGGCTTGGATTAGGTAGCCTCCTGTAGGGGCGTCCCAGTCTAACATTTCTCCTATGCAAAATTGATTTTTAAGTTTCTTTAATTGAAAATTTTCATCTACTGCATCTAGGCGGATGCCCCCAGCGGTAGAAATCGCTTCATCAATGGGTGCTGAGTCTACAATGGTGATAGGGAAATTCTTTATACGATTGGTCAGAATGGAAGTGTCCAAATATTCTTCTTTGGTCAAACTGGTTTTCAAAAGGTCAATGGCAGCAGATGGTAGTTTCAATTTATCTTTTAGGGTTCTGGTGGTATTTGCTTTTGCGTTTTCTAATTTGGTGATGATTTTATTTTGATCTAGACTTGGTTTGAAATCTACAAAAACTATTGCTTTACCATTTGCATTCAATTCTAATTTGATGTGCGGACTCAGTCCATATATAGCATTTCCCTCTAAGCCAAATTGAGTGATAACAGCTTCGCCTTTTTGAGTTTTATCATTTATAGAGATGGTGATATTTTTCAGTGGTGTTCCCTCGTGCTTAGAAAAGAAATCATCTGCCCAATTTATTTTATATGCACAATTAGAGGGGCTAAAATCGTTGGTAGAAATTCCTTTGTTTCGAAAAGCTTTTTGCCATGCACCATTAGAGCCCGTCACTTGCCAACTACTTCCTCCTAATGCAAAGATGGCATAGTCTGGGTTAATTGTTTGGCCTCTCTTGAAGAGTAATCTACTCTCCGCATCCCAGTCTTTAAAAGTATGATTGAATTTTAATTGGACTCCTTTATTTTTCAGATGGGTTTTTATGGCTTGGAGTACTTCGATGGGCTTGATTCCTTTTTTAGGGAATACACGGCCACTACTCCCAACAAATGTAGGAATCTCCAAATCCATGAGCCAGTCTCTCAAATCTATATTCGTGAATGCATCAAGCGCCAGTTCTAAAAATGAAGCTGGTGTATATCTTGATTTCAATGTTGCAAGATCTTCGCAATGCGTAAGATTGAATCCTCCATCTCCTGCGACTAGGAATTTACGCCCTAGTGTATTCATCTTCTCGTAAATGCACACATCGTAAATAGTAGTATCTAGAAAGGAAGCCAGGAATAAGCTTGCTGTTCCTCCACCTATGATGGCTACATGTTTTTTCATGCGTTAAAGGTTGTTGTTTTTTAGGGGATTGCCAATTATTGGTGGGGGAATATTTCCACTGGGTATAAATAGATTAATTTCATCTATATTTGTATTAATGATTACAAAAACAAATTTGAGGTAACACATGAATATTTTTCACATAACTAGACTTCTTGCAATAATAATATGTCTAAGCCCCGGACTCTTATGGAGTCAGTATTCTATAAGTGGACAACTAGTTGATTCGGAGCAAAAATATAAATACATCACTCTTGAACTGGTGCCTTCTGTAAATGGATTGACGAGTGTAAACATGAACAATATAGTCAAGCAAGTTCCTATCGACACTACTGGTTACTTTATCTTTGAAGGAGACGATCTCCCAGAGGAACCAATGCTATATAGATTATCCCTTCAAAAAAAAGGTGATGTTTTGGGTATATCGACCGGTTCTTGGAAAAATTACATACACATTGTGTTAGACAAACAATCAACTGTTGAACTCATCGGCTGTGAAGACATTAGTAAAACCTTTGGGTTTTGTAGTTTATCTGGTAGTATGGAGAATAGGGTGCTACAAGATTTGTATGACAATGTGCTTTATAAATTCTGGGGAGATTACAAAGATGTTGATGAAGTAGGATCAGAATTAAAAAAAGACTTGGTGTATCAACATCATATAGACTTGTTAAAAACTTACTGCGACACTTCAAATTTTCTCTTCCCTTCATTAGTTGCCTATAAACATATCAAAACTGAAATCGATAAGGACTATAGAGCAGAGTCTCCATTTTATAATTCTTTCTTAAATAAGGTAATGGATATGCAGCCTGAATCTCCTTATGCCATAGAGCTCAAGAAAGAATTATACATTGAATTGGACATTCTTCATGGACATCAATACAAAGCCATGTCTACTCTCGAATGGGCTTTTCTCATAGCAATTCTTGCCTTAGGGATTTATATTATTGTTCTGAGAAGAAAGTTGTCGCAGTTGAATGCAATGAAAGCCTCACCCTCTCCTATCGCCGTAGAAACGAGAATAAAATCATTATCCAAAAAAGAATTCGAGGTACTACAGCATATAAAAGATGGTAAGTCAAATAAGGAAATCGCTTCCTTATTGTACATCGAAGTCAATACCGTAAAAAGTCATATTAGCAAGATTTATCAGAAACTAGGTGTCAAATCACGCAAAGAAGCACTGGAAATGAGTTTGTAAATAGAGCAAAAGAAAAAATCACACGGGGACTAATACCTTTTTCATACCTGTTTTTTCTTGATACAATGTGTTTTGTCCAATATTTGGGTAAATATTATTTCACGCCTAAAACTGCATATTATGTATTATCTATCAACTATATTCGTTTTACTATTCACTTTTCACACAAGTTCCGCACAAGAAGGCATCATTATCAGAAAAGGAGAACTAGTTGATATTACTTTTAACGCCCAGCTCAAAACGACTGATTTAGAAGATATCAAAAAGCAATTGGCTAAAATCAACATTTCCATTGAATATCCACAAGTAGACTTTAATAAGAAAGGAAAACTTAAAGCTTTAAAATTCAAGGTAGACACTAATGATGGTTTTAGTGGTTCTGCGTATTCCCCTCGATTAAGCAAGAAACAACACGTATATTTTTACAGAGATTATGTGAACAAAAGTTCTCCTTTTGGAACTGGTGTAGGTAGGAAGAAAAGGAGGTGATTAGGGATTGCAACTGGCATTATACTGGCTTTATACTGGCTTTATACTGGCTTTATGGTTATTCAATAGTCCGTTTTGTTCAAAAAAAGTAGAATTTTCTTTGAAAAAGTTTTGTGCACGACGAGAATGTTTTTTTTGATAACTTTAATAATCGTAAGGTTGTTTTATGGTGTAAGACACACAACTTTTAACATCAAGAAAAAAAAATACATCATGAGATTTTTAGTCATTTTATTTTTCGTAATGTCATCTCAATTTGCTTTTGGGCAAAGCTCACAGCCTTTTTATCAAGAAGAGCCTTTAACCCTAGAAGAACTGCAAGCACAACGAGAGCAAAGACTCAAAGAACAAGCCATTCGTGAGCAAAGACTCAAAGAGAAGAAAGCTGAAAAAATGGCCAAAAAAGAAATGAAGGCTAAAGAGAAAGCTAAGAAGAGAAAAGAAAAGGAGATGAAGAAGAAAGAGAAGGTGGGTAAAAAATAATTTTTTATACGCTTTTTATCGAATAAAAAAGGATAGGGCAAATGCTCTATCCTTTTTTGGTTTATACTACAATTTTCTTAGGCTATCTTAAAGATTCTCTCATTTCAAAACAAGCTCTCAGCCCTTTAAAAGCTTTTACAGATTCTGCATAGTTCAAGGTTTGCTGTCCGTCGGAAAATGCTTTGGTTGGATTTGAGTGCTTTTCGCATCTTTCGAACAGTCACAAAGAAGGGTGCTGTTTAAATTTAAATCACTGCATAAATATATTTAGCAAAGTATAATTTTTTCGCATAAGGGATGGGAGTGATGCGACCGGAGGGAAGCAGTCCGCGCAGGGCTTTGGAGCGTGGGTGGGACCTGGTCACGGAGAGCCCGACCCAGCTAGATCCTACACCGAATGCATTCGGTGTAGGACTAGCTGGGGTATGCCCAAACTAAGACCATTAATCGTCTTGTAGTTCTTTTAAAATCATACTATGTAAGTCTGCAAAATGCGCTTTCGTCATATCTCCTCCAGACTTTTTGAGTTTCTTCGTCTTAGCCATAATAGACTCTAGGGTGTGCCTCGCCAATGCTCTGGCGTCAGCATTTCCTGTGTAGCCTTCTTTTATCATAGACATCATTTTATCGACATACCTTCTTTGCAAGCCACGTTGATATACGTCTGGGTTAGAGAAAGTGAAAATCATGTCTTTTGAATCATCAAATAGATTGGATAAGGTATACGTACTACTTCCGTGCAATGACTCATTGTCTGCAAGACGATCCATTCGGTTATTGTTAAACAATATATTGATTGTGTAATTATGCAGTCCTTCTATTCTCTGAATGTTTCCGTCAGATTCTATTCTTCTAAGGATGTTTTGGTCGATCAACCAATTTGGCGTATTGAAGAGTTGTGTATTCAGAAATTGCATAGCACGTCGTTGCTTCGCAATATCATTAGGCACATAGGTTTGTTCGTTTTGATCAAAGGTTTTGAACACTTCCTTCACTCCACCTATATTCCCCACCACGTGGCCTATATATCTCCTAAACTGCCCAACAACATTCCCGTATAACTCGTCGAGGTTTTCAAACTCCTTACCCTCTTCACCTGTCCACTCAATTAGGTTTGGAACGATGCGTTGGAGGTTTTTGATTCCGTATTCACTTGCCAGCATAGAGTCGTCCCCTAAATCTTCTGTCTGAGAAGTATGGTCAAGTGGTAATCCTCGCTGTCTTCCAAATCTATATATTGGATCTCCAGCCTTCTCCTTGATCATTGTATTGAGGATAGCGTTTTCTGAGTCTGTAGTTTCTCCTTCAAAATGTTTGTAGCCAAAATAAATAGACCACTTGTCATACGCTCCTATGTCTGGCATAAGTCCCACGTCACCATCCTCTGGCTGCGCTACATAATTGAAGCGAGCATAATCCATGATAGAAGGCGAAGTCCCCATTCTTTTTGTAAACGTTGCCGAACGCAAAGAGTCTACAGGGTAAGCTACACTTGCTCCCATATTGTGTGGCAATCCAAGGGTATGCCCTACTTCATGCGCAGCAACGAATTGGATCAAGCGTCCCATTATCTCTTCCTTAAATCTTGGGCCTCTTGCCTCTTCGTTTACCGCAGCCGTCTGAATGAAAAACCAATTGCGAAGCAAATTCATCACATTATGATACCACATTATATCAGACTCGAGTATTTCGCCCGTACGTGGGTCATGCACGTGTGGGCCCTGCGCGTTCTGTATATCTGTACTGATGTATCTAATCACACTGTACCGCACATCTTCAGGATCCCAATCTGGATCTTCTTCTTTAGTCGGTGCGTATTTTCCAACTATCGCATTTTTAAACCCAGCGGCTTCAAATGCTTTTTGCCAATCATCTACTCCGGCTTTGAGATAGGGTGCCCATTTTTTGGGAGTGGCGGGGTCGATATAGTAGACGATTTGTTTTTTAGGTTCTACCAGTTCTCCTCGTGCGTATGCTTCCGGGTCTGAGGGTTCCAATTTCCATTTAGTGATGTAGCGTCTTGATTGTGCTTTTTGCGCATCGAGGCTATAATCGATTTGACTGAGTGAGAAATAACCAACTCTAGAATCAAACAATCTTGGCTGCATAGGTATCTCTGGTAACTCTATGAATGACTGCGTCATCTCAACAGACATCGTTCCCGTTATACTATTGTCTGGTAAATCTTGTCCCCCTTTGTAAGTAAGTACATGTTTTACCAATACGTTTTCTGGAAACGATTTCATGCTAGATATAAAACTTCTTTTAGAATCAACTCCTTTCAGACCAAAGCGTTTCTTTTGACCGGGACTAACTGCGCCTATCATCTCCACGTCTGTGGTAAATAATCCTTTCATATCGATCACATAAGAAGTACTATCTGCACTATAAGTAGCAATCGGAAAAATCATGACTACTGGTTCGAAGTTGTTGTTTCTAACAGATTCATAAATAGGAGAGTTTTCATCTGCCACGCTGCTGTAAGAAACAGAGCGCATCAAAACACTGTTGTCCATTTTTTGAAATCGCACCACTTGTTGTGGTCTTGACTTCACGCCGGCTCCACCAAAATTGAGGCCTTTGACGAATCCAGAGATTCGGCTAACGACCAAAATTTCTTTTTCTAAAAGTGCATCTGGAATTTCAAAATAGTGTTTGTCTTTGACTTTGTGTGTTGTAAAAAGACCTTCCGAGCTGACTGCATCTTCGGTAATTACATCCTCATATTTCTTTTCTTTTTTGTCTTTCCCTTCTTTTTTGCCAGGGTTTTGGGCAGTAGCGAAGGATACTACGCTGATCAATAGGGTAAATAGTAAGGTAAATCGTATCATTATTTAATTATTTTTAAGATGACTCAATATAGCCAATTATTGAAAGTTGAGACTGCCTAATTGGTCAATAAAAGGGAGTTTTGTTCTTAGAATACATTTCATATTTATTGCTTGCTCTAAATAAATAGTTCATTTTAATCCAATTATCACTTTTTGTCAAAAAGCCTAAATATCCTATAAACATTGACTCTATCCGTATACAAACGTTTACAAACGAAACTATACGGATATTAAACGGATAAGACTTGGATGGTACCTCATCTTTGCATCATCGATTGATCAACGGCAATTATATTTAAACATTCATTCAAATTAAGTAATTCTTTTAAAATTTTAGTCATGAGAAATATTAGTAATCAAGTACAATTAATTGGCAGATTGGGTGCGGCACCTGAAATGATCACATTAGAAAATGGTAGCCAGCTCGCTAAGATATCACTCGCTACAAAGGAGGTCTACAAGAACGCAAAAGGCGAAAAAGTAATCGATACCCAATGGCATCGTCTTATCGCATGGGGGAAACTCGCAGAGAATATGAGCACCTACCTAGAGAAAGGGCAAGAGACAGCTATCAGTGGCAAGATCACCTACAAAAGCTATGTTAATAAAGATGGCGCTACTATCAACTATACAGAAATCGTAGTCAGCGAATTTATGATGGTGGGTGCTAAGCGTAAGGCTACGCAAGAGAAGAAGGCTGCATAAAGCATAAAGATATAGTGTTTCATATCGTAGTTTAAAACAGTCGCCTGAAAAGGCGGCTGTTTTTCTTTATTTGAATATCAAATCGCTATTGGCGGTTCTATTATTTATATATTACCTTACTCAAGTTTCGGTAGTTCTTATAT
>CAYZUW010000049.1:9762-16241 GCA_964481325.1 uncultured Saprospiraceae bacterium | reverse complement strand
TTTATTCAATGGCATAGGCTATTCATTTTGCTTTATCAAAATACAAAATTCTATGTATGTAAAAGAATCATTCACATTAGTTTTTTCACAGTCTGAGCGGTGGCAGCGGTACGGGATATGTGGGTAGGTTTGGTAGAGAAAAGGCATGCCTTTTCTCCTACGCGCAGAGCATATCCCGTACTAGCGAACGACACGGTCACGCCCTGATGTAGGCGTAGCCGAAATCAGGGTCGTGATGGCCCCTCACCAATAATCAAAACAACCAATATATCCTATAAAACCTGTCTAAGCCATTCATACTAGCGCATCCCAAAAAAATATTACTTTTGCGGACAATGAAAAAACTGTTTAAACTACTATTTGCGTTTTTAATTTTAGCTGTTTTAGTCTTGATAGCTGTTTTTGCTTTCAAGACTTTGAGCTTTAAGTCTAAGCAACTAGCAAGCATAGAGCCTATCGAAAAATTTCCTTTAGATCAAGCCAGCACAGATAGGTTTATATCGTCTATCCAGATACCCACCTTATCCTATGCTGACCGCGTTGATACCCTCGCTTTTGAGCAGTTGGATAGTTTGTTTCGCGAAAATTATCCCATGTTGTATGTACGGATGTATATGCGACCGATCAATGAATTTAGCCACATCTATCGATGGAAGGGGAGAGACCCATCTTTGCTACCCATATTACTCATCGGGCATACGGATGTCGTACCTATAGAAAATAAAGAGGCATGGGAGGAAGCCCCCTTCAGCGGTGTGCAAAAAGACGGATATATCTGGGGACGAGGGACACTAGATGACAAAATAAACGTGGTGGGCCTTTTGGAAGCGGCGACTATACTCATGCAAGACGAGTTCGCGCCCAGACGAGATGTGTATTTTGCCTTTGGTCACGATGAAGAAGTCGGAGGCAAAAAAGGGGCCATGGCTATGGCTAAGTATTTTGCCGAGCAAGGGATAAAATTTGAATTTGTCTTAGACGAAGGCCTGGTGGTACTGAAAGAAGCCTTAGATGGATTGGAGCCCCCGCTGGCTATGATCGGAATAGCAGAAAAAGGATTCACCAATTTGCAATTGTCTATAGATTTGGAATCAGGAGGTCACTCTTCTATGCCACCAGCCAATACCACCATCGGGATGTTGGCCAAGGCGGTAGCTGCATTGAGCAACCAACCTTTTCCCGCGCAAATTGATGGTGCTACGAAAGGACTATTGGAGTACGCGGGTCCAGAGATGGATTTATTTAAAAGGATATTATTTGCCAATCTTTGGGCAACAGAAGGGCTTATAAAAAACAGCTTGGCTAAAGACGCTACTTCTGCTGCCATAGTGCAGACGACTACTGCTCCCACTATTTTTAATAGCGGAATCAAAGATAACGTGCTTCCATCTCAGGCTACAGCAACTATTAATTTTAGAATATTGCCTGGCGAAACCGTGGCCTCTGTGAAAGCACGCGTTGAAAAAATTATAAACAATCCCGCCGTAAAAATAGAAGTAGATGAAAACTTCTCTAGCAATCCATCCCCTGTATCGAGTACCAGTTCATTTGGATTTAGAGTGCTGCAAAAAACATTACAAGAAACCTACCCCGAGACGGTGATTGCACCAGGTTTGGTGATAGCTACTACAGATTCTAAACAGTACGCCGCCGTGGCCAATGATGTGTATCGTTTTACGCCTGTATGTATAGACAGAGATGACATCAAACGGATCCATGGCAACAACGAACGCATCAGTGTGGATAACTACCACAACGCAATTCGCTTTTATAAAAGACTGATTGAGAACGCGGCGAAATAGAATAGCTAAAAATCCAATTTATATACAATACCTTTTTATAGTTTAGCATTATACTACTGCATAAAAACATAAAGGATAGTATGAAAAAAATTGGTACTTGGTTAAACATGGTGATACTCCTTTTGGCTTCTCAGCTCCAAGCACAAGGGGCACCTGATTATAAAGATCTATACTATTGGGCAGCGCACCCAGACAAAGAGGATAATGCCGATAAAGTACCAGATCAAACATTAAAAACGAACCAGAAAGATAACCCAGTAGATGTTTTTTTCTTACACCCGACGACGCACACCAAGGGAAGTCCAAAAGACAATTGGAATGGAAACTTGAGCGATGAAGCACTTAGAGAAAAAACTGATAAAGGGACGATACTACACCAAGCGAGTATCTTCAACGGTGCGGGAAGAGTCTATGCTCCCTATTATAGACAAGCCCACTTAAAAGCCTATTTTACCAAAAAGAAAGACCTGGCCAAAGCGGCCTTTGATTTGGCCTATGAAGACGTGAAAGCCGCCTTTGAACATTTCCTCGCAAATGAAAATAAGGGTCGCCCGATTATCCTTGCTTCTCATAGTCAAGGTACTACACACATGGGACGCTTGATGAAAGAATATTTTGATACAGACTCAGCATTGCGAGAGCGCCTAGTGGTAGCCTACATTATTGGTTTGCCAGTACCCAAGGATAGTTTTGAAAATATTCCCTTATGCGCTGAGCCAGAACAGACAGGCTGTTTCTGTTCTTGGAGAACCTATAAGGAAGGCTTTCTTCCTAAGAAATACCCCATCGGAGATAGAATAGCTGTGACAAATCCTTTGACTTGGACTACCACTACCGAAAAGGTACCTAAAACCAAGAATCCAGGCTCTGTCTTAGCCAAATTCGAAAAAGGATTTTTACCTCAGCTGGTCGGTGCGCAAGTCCACGAAGGAGTGCTTTGGGTAGAAAAACCCAAGTTTCCAGGCAGTTTTTTGTGGATAAGTAACAATTACCACATCGCGGACTTCAACTTGTTTTACCTTAGCGTCAGAGATAATAGCCTCTTACGCAAACAGACTTATCTAGAAAACCGTAAATTACACTAGTGGATATTTATCAGAAAAAATCAAGATGGAAGATCTACCTAGCGATAGCTGGGATAGGCATCATGTTGATTTCTATGATTTTTACCAATTATATCGCCAGCCGACTAGCAGAGCAGGAGAGAGATAGAGTGAATTTATATTTCACGGCTGTAGAACTGCTTAATCAAGAAAAGGATTCCTTGTCATTGGAATACGACGACACAACTATGGAAGGTTTTGTGCTCACGACGGTACTTAAAGACATACCTATTATTCTTGTAGGCGAAACTGGTAAAATAACAGAGTCTGTCAACTTTCCAAAGAATGCAGATTTAGAAAAAGAACTTGAAAAGATCAAAGCTATAGGGACTCCACCTATCGAAGGAGGGACTGGATATGCAGCATTTGCCTACTATAAGCAAACACGGATATTGACCCTCTTAGAGTATTTCCCTTGGATCCAAGCATTCCTCTTTCTTGCCTTCATAGGCATTGGCTACGTTGCCTTTAGTATCGCTAGAAAAGCAGAGCAAGACCAAGTCTGGGTGGGCATGGCTAAAGAGACCGCCCATCAACTAGGAACACCCATCAGCGCTATCATAGCTTGGTTAGAAAACCTTAAGCTCATGAAGTCAGAAGATGAAGAAACTATGGAGATTGTGTCAGAGTTAGAGCACGATGTAGAGCGACTCAACCTGATCGCAGATCGCTTCTCCAAGATAGGCTCTACCCCCAAGCTAGAAGAGCTAAGTGTCGCCCAGCAATTAGCGGAATGCCGACAGTATATGGAGAAAAGGGCACCTAGAAAGGTGTCTTTTGATTTTCCTGCTGAAAATCAAGGATTTATGGCAAAAATAAACCCGCCTTTATTCAACTGGGTAGTAGAAAACCTAATTAGAAATGCTTTAGACGCTATGGGAGGAAAGGGAGTCATTAAAGCCACTATTTCCGAGGATAACAATCATATTACGATAGATTTGTCCGATACGGGAAGCGGAATCCCTGCAAATAAGCTCAAAACGGTATTTGAGCCAGGATATACGACTAAAAAAAGGGGCTGGGGACTCGGCCTATCACTAGCCAAGAGGATCATAGAATCCTATCATACTGGCAAGATTTTTGTGAAATCTTCTATTATAAATGAGGGTACAACTTTTACGATAAAGTTACTCAAATCATAGTATAGAAAAGTGATAACAATCTTTCTTGCCAATTCTACAGTATTTTTTCAGAAGAACTCCCGTTTCTTGTTGGCTTTGCTATGTCTGGTACTTTGTTCCGTTTCGCTCATGGCTCAAGACTATGATTTCGGATTCAGAATAGTAGATGGCATCACGCGTCAACCACTAGTGGGCGTAACTGTTCACAACGATGACTATTCTGCAGCAGGCATCACCAACGAGAAAGGATATGTTTTTTTAGAGGGTACCTCATACCGCGACTCTATCAACATCCAGTATCTAGGATACGTAACTAAGAAACTTACCGTCAAGCAAATCTTGATAGCCAATAAGTTTATCAAGATGGAAGAAAGTGTGGAGGAATTGGTCACTGCAGTAGTCATTGATAAGATTGGCCGTACAGACGACCCTATAGAAGAGATTCCCTACGATGTTAAGCAAATAGCATCAAAAGATATAAAAGTAAAAAATCCAGCGACTACTGCAGATGCACTAGAGAAGTTGGGTGGAGCCTATGTCCAGCGATCTCAGTTAGGAGGAGGTAGTCCTATCTTGAGAGGTTTTGAAGCGAGTCGAGTTTTGCTCGTCGTGGATGGAGTGCGACTCAACAACGCCATCTATCGTTCTGGACACTTACAAAACGTGATCACTCTAGACAATTCTATACTGGACCAGGTCGAAGTGATATACGGACCAGGTTCTATCACCTATGGGAGTGATGCATTAGGAGGCGTTGTGCATTTCAGAACCCGAGATCCCCAACTCAATCGAACGGACCAAGACCATCTTTCAGACTTGAATATTTACGGAAGGTTTGCAACCGCGACTTTCGAAAAGACAGGACATATCGATCTCAATTATGGATACAAAAAATGGGCATTTTTGACGAGTGCCTCTGTGTCTGTATTTGAAAGTTTACGTTCAGGCGAGAATAGAGAGCCCTTTTATGAAGGCTTTGGTTTTAGAGACTTCTTTGTCCAGACTGCGGGGGTTGATCAAGTGCGAAGAAATCCCAACAACGTTATTCTCGAAGATAGTGGATACAATCAGGTAGATATTTTAGAAAAAATCCGATTTCAACCGAGCGATAGTACATACTTTATTGGAAACTTTCAGTTTTCTACGAGTTCAGACGTACCGCGATATGATAGACTCGTTGATACGCTCGCTAGAGCCGACGACTTGAAATTTGCAGAGTGGTTCTATGGTCCTCAAAAAAGAGTTCTAGCTTCCATAAAAGGACGTTTTCTAAAACCGACCCCTTTTTACCACAAAGCGACTCTTATTGCTTCTTACCAAGATATTGATGAGGATAGAAACACAAGAAACTTTTCCGACATTGTCCGTGAAAGACAAGACGAAAATGTAAAAATCCAAAGTTTTACAGGGGACTTTACGAAGTATCTGGGTAGCAATGAGCTCAATAAATTTACCTACGGTGTAGACCTCAACTATAATACGGTGACCTCTGTCGCATCTCGTATTCGTTTGGACGAAGGTTCCGTGGCGCTCAATGAAGGGCTTACGCGCTATCCTAGCGCAGGTAGTACATTCAATACTTTTGGTGGATACCTTGGCTACCGCTGGCGTAGCCCCGATAAGCACTTCACGCTACAAGGAGGAGCTCGCTATAGTTCAGTCAATATTGGATTGAGATACAGAGAAGATGACGAAATAGCATGGCCTCAAGAATTTATAGACGGTATAGAATATCAAAACAATAACCTGACATGGGGATTTGGAGGTGGATACCGTACGGACAACAATTTCCACATAAAAGCCAATGTTGCCAAAGCATTTAGATCACCTAATATCGATGATTTTGCACGGATCAGAGTGAGAAGAGGAAGAATCGCAGTGCCTAATGTAAATCTAGTACCAGAGACTTCTGTCAATACAGAACTGACTATTGCCAAATCATTTGGTACACTAAATAGAGAGGACAATACAGGAAGCTTATTGAGATTGAGCGGGACAGGATATATCACTAACTTAGATGACGCTATCATCCAAGTAGATGGGCCATTGCAGTTGGCAGAAGGCGAGACGAATATCCTTGTCAATGGACAAGACACATTGGTTACTCAGATCAGGAAAAATGCACAAACAGCTCAAATCAAGGGCCTCAACTTCAATTTCAATTACAACTTAAGAGACAAACTTATATTTGAAGGAGGAATTCACTTTACAGAAGGTACCAGCAGTTTCAGCAACGAATTTGTGCAAGACACTATAATACCTTTTTCTCACATACCACCTACCTATGGTAACCTAGGCATTACCTATAAAACCAAAAAATTTCACCTAGAAGGTCAGGTTAGATTTAATGGGACCAAAGCCATCGAGGACTACGCGATCAGTGATATTGACGCAAACGGCGTAGTGGATAGAGTAGGTACTTCTGACAATTTGGATTTTACACCATGGGAGCT
>CAYZUW010000049.1:0-9752 GCA_964481325.1 uncultured Saprospiraceae bacterium | reverse complement strand
TATTCAACGTATATACCAAGTGGCAATTCAATGAAAAGCTAAGCCTCAACCTCGCGATTGAGAATATCTTCGACAAGTTTTATGTTCCCTTTTCTTCTTCTATAGCCGCACCAGGTAGAAGCGTCATTATCAGCCTCAACGGTAATTTCTAAGATTATTTCCAGTTTAGTTTACTAATTTATTTTTAGGTTTTGGGGCCATCCCCGTGACACTTCATAGCTATACTCCTATCGTCGCATAGCTATTCGGTCAGGGGTCGCGTCGTCCGCTGTATGGGATGGCCACGCTTCGGTTTTGAGAAAACTTTTCTCTACAACGCTCTCCCACGCATCCCATGTCGCTTCCACCGTTTGTCTCTAACGCGGCATCCGCCTTGTCGTGCTTGGTCGCCTTCGGCGAGTCGCATCTGTCAAAGAAATCCCTCATAAGCTTCCGCACGGCAAATTTATTTCCCCTTTTGCTGCTTTTCAGCACCTTACATACAGCATATTCCTAACATAAGTGTTACAAAAAGCCCAAAATTCCCCTATGATTGGATATTGAACTAGGATATCCTTATTTTTGGTGAAATAATATATTAGATGAAGGTTTTGATACTAGAAAATTCAGAAGAGTCCAGCAATAGACTCAGTGCCCTGTGCCTAGAACGCAAACCCAATCTAAAATGTATAGATGTAGCCCATTCCGTGCAGGAGATGAAAGGCTTATTACAAGAAGAAGAATACTCTTTATTTTTTCTAAACCTTGAAACCAATAGAGAAGAGCTATCAAAATTTTCGAAAACAGATATTGCCTTAAATACACCGACTATTTTTACCTCCACAGAGCAGGGGAAGATACTCGAAGTATTTAACCAAAGTACCGCTGGCTTTCTAAAAAAACCAGTCCAAAAAGAAGACTTTTTTGAAGTAATCGAAAACGCTAAAAAACGAAAAAAATTTTGTCTAGAAGAAGAAAATGAAATCGGCCATTTCAAGCAGCTGATAGAAGACGGCGAGATCAATAGGATTGCCTTGGCCACACTAGATGGTTATATCATTGTACATTACGATGAGATTATTCGGTGTGAAGCAAACGGAAATTATACCTGCGTTTACTTTCATGATGGAAGTTTCTTAATGTTGACCAAAACACTTAAACACTACGCTTCAAGACTAGAGCCACATGGTTTTTTTCGAATCCACAAAACAAATTTGGTGAACCTAAAATATATTCGCACCTATGTCAAGGGCAAAAATCCTTATGTTGGTCTAAAAGATGGAACTCAAGTAGAAGTGTCTTTAAGAAAAAAACAATTGTTGGTTGAAAAATTATATTCTTAAAGCACTGTGAAAAGTTTTGTCTTCTATATCGTCCTACTATTTTTTTGCACACTATGTGATGCACAGGAGCCAGTGATTCACCTAGGTTCAGAAATCAATTCTGAATATGCAGAAAGAATGCCCCTCATTAGTTTAGACGGCAAAGTGCTTTATTTTGCAAGAAAGGCCCACCCACAAAACATGGGGGAAGAAAACAAAGATGACATTTGGGTTTCCTACTTTGATGAAGAAAATAATACATGGTCCAAAGCAGTCAACCTTGGTGCACCGCTAAATAATGATGGGCACAATTTTGTGGTTTCTGTCAACGCTAGCGCCGATGCGATTTATCTAGCCAATGATTATAATAGTAAGACCAAAGACGCTATTTCCTATACGACTAAAAAAGGTAGAAAATGGAAGCAGCCTCGTAAAATAGATATACCAGATTATAAAAACAAAAGCCCTTTTGTCAGTTACAATGTCAGTAAAGATGAAAAATATTTACTCATTACGGCCGAGCAAAATGAGACAGAAGGAGGTCGTGACTTTTATGTAAGTTTCAATACACCTAAAGGTTGGTCCGCACCGCTCAATCTCGGGCCAGATATCAATACTAAAAAAGAAGAAAATAGTATTTTTTTGGCGGCCGATAATAAGACTGTATATTTCTCAAGTAACGGACGTATGGGATTCGGAGGATATGATTTGTATATGAGTCGTCGACTAGATGATTCTTGGACAAACTGGTCTACACCCAAGAACCTAGGTAAACTTATCAACACAAAAGAAGATGATTTGAGTATCTCTATTCCTGCCTCTGGAGAGTATGTTTACTTAGTACGTGGTCCTATAAAGAACACGGATATTTATAAAATGAAATTGCCTGAAGAGCTAAAACCTGCACCTGTTACTTTTATTCAAGCCCAATTGGTAGACGCTGTAAGCAATGAACCAGTAGCTGGAGAAATCTATTTTGAAACCTTAGGGGAGGAAAAGGATATGGATGAAAAAAACACCTCTAGTGCAAGGTTAACAAATTATATTGCGCAGCAAGATGAAGACTTGAGCATCTATGCTCAAGTGCCAGGTTACTTCCCAATTAGCGATTTTTATGCTGCCAATGAAGATCGATATGAGGCGGTAGATGGAGACAATGACGTATACTATGAAAACTCAGAAATACAGACACTCCAAGATAAACTAGACGACCTACAAAGAGAACTCAAAAAACTAACTGAGAAAAAAGCCTACCAAGGGAAACGCAAAGTCAAAAACAAAAAATTAGGCACTTCTAAAAAGGGGACTAATAGAAAGGCAGGAACATTTAGTGATGTAGGGGATAAAAACAAAGAACTAGATTCCTTGAAAGACAAATTCGCAAAACACTTTGAAGATGATGAGAATTCATTAAAAAAAGAAGAAGTGGTAGCGCAAGAATCAGATAGTGACGAACTCAAATTGAGAAGGCAAAAATACAATGAATATTATGGAGGTGGAGATTCGGCAGTAGAGGATGCAAAACGTAAAGAGGCCTCTTCACAAGAAATAAAAGCTTTCTCTAGGAATGTTGAAAAAGCTTTGTACGGAGATTATTATTTGCCAATTCTACGAGAAGTAAGAAAGGAAGAAGAAGTGCAATTAAGTGCTAAAGACATAGCGAATCTAGAATCCAAAGTAAAAGCAGATTTATCTCAATATTGGATTCGTAGACTTTTAGAAGAATTAGAGACAAAGCACCAAAATAAATTGAAGAGAGATGTCAAAGAGCAGATGCGGAGAGAGCTAAAAGATGAATTTGCTTTTGTTTTGCGCACTGAATTGACAATTATTATCAAAGAACAAAAAGAAAAAAACATAGAAGAAAGAATCAATAAACAATTGGCTGAAAAACCAAAGAAGAAAGTCAACGAACACAAAGAAAACGAGCATAAGAAAGAAAAAAATACTTTTCAACAAATAGAAAAACAGCTAACGCTGGTACCGATATCCAAAGGAGCCAAACTTACTTTGAATAATATTTTCTTTGATATAAATGAGGCAACGCTAAAACCTCAATCGCATTTGGAGCTGAAGCGTATAGTCTCCTTTATAAATAAAAATCCACAATTGGTGATAGAAATCGGCGGCCATACTAACGGTTGGTGCTCGACAGAGTTTGCAGAAGAGCTCTCTGACAACAGAGCCAAAGCAGTATACGATTACTTGATTGATAAAGGAATCGCTGAAAACAGACTAGCATTTAAGGGCTATGGTAAGAAAGACCCTATCGCAAGCAATAAAACAGCTGTAGGAAGAAAGAAAAACCAACGTGTAGAATTAAAAATAATAGACATCATTGAATAAACCAATCACCCAAGATGCCATCGAAGCCATCATGCTTCGTTTGCAAAGTACACCAGATCTTTTTAGTTCTTTATTAGATGGCTTAGAGAGAGATCAACCCGCTATTATCAATTGGCTTTTTTCAGAGAGTTTTGACATACTGAGCCAAGAAGAAAAACAGTACTTCCTTTTCTTGTCTCTAGTCATCATTGTGTCGATTAGTGAAGAGATCGTTATCGAAGATGTCGTTGACCCCAAAACTATAGAAATCGCCGAAGAAAAAAATTGGGAGCTATTCACTAGCCAATCATCTAAAGAATTTCGAGAAAAGGTAAACGTCTTCTTCAATGCTTATCCACAAGAAGACTTATTGGCTTTTGTCGAAGACGCCTTAGAGTTGGAGCACGAAGATCAGGTAGTGACTACTGTCGGTCGGCCGCCGATGTTTATTGCTCTTAAGACAATAATAGATGTTTTAGCACTCAATCGAGAAGTGCAGTAGGTAGATATTTATCTAGTTTGATCGGAATAATACAAACTGACTATTTGCATAGTGGGAAGTGTGAATTAGTCGATGAAAAAAACATTCGCTAGATACCTTTATATTCAGGAATTCTAGACAGTATTGCTTTGTTTTTTTTTTAAAATAAAGTCAATAACTCCTGTTTCAACAGTAAAATTTTTAGACGAATTTTGAAGTAAGTGGGACTTCCGGTATCTAAATTAAAAGTACGATATTACTAGTAGCTAATTATTTAATTATTGGAAGGGAATTAATTCAATGAGTGTAAGAATATTAAACTAGAATTAATTTCGACCTTTGATGATTTATGTGTGATTGACTGGTGCGACCTGTCCCGTGCTAGCCACGGGAAGCAATTTTGGTCTACTGAATCAAAATTGCTAACGCAACAGTTGGTCATGGGAAAAAGTAAGAGAAAGAAAAGCAAACTAGATTTGAATAATAGAAATATTTCGTTTGGAATTTATTTTATTGCTATAAAATAAATAGGGTTGAAATGATTTTTTCACACCCCAACAAGAGGATAGTAAGTTAACACAAAAAAATGATAAATTTTTTCAATAAAAGGAAGTCCAATATACACTCTATTGTTATTCCAGATTTTAGCTGGGAAAAAGAAAAAGAAGATAGCAAGCTTATTCATTGGGTCAATCCTGAACAGCCCATTGCTTTATCCCTAAATTATTTTTATTCCAAACCTGATATCCCATCTATAAAAAAAGTAGGTCTACTTAGAGATTACTATCGTAATCAGATTGTACTTCATAATGGAGGTTTGATTCAGGTGGATCTAGTAGAATTGAAAAACTACCAGGCTATAAAAACCATCTTTAAACTACCACAGCAACCTAAGGGAGTGGTTTATTTAGGTTCTTTGACTATTCCATTTCGAGATCGTAGTTATGTGGTAAAAATTCAAGCCCTTGAAATGGGAATGACAGGCGTAAGAGAATCCGTCATCCTTGATCGCTTACTTCGCGAAGGTAAGGCGAATCTAAACAACTGGTCTTTTGACCCCTACAATAGTACCTATACCAAGGGCTCACTTATGAATAAATCAGAAGAGTTTAAATATGATGCTGAGTTTGAAGATCATCCGCTGACACAAGTTCGAAAATACATATCTCAAATTGAAAAGAACATCATGTTCAAACCTGAAATGGAAAAGTTGAAAAAATTTGAATAGGTAGAATTATTTTGACTCAAAACATACCCTTCCGGACAAGGGATAGGAGAGAGGCGACCGTAGGAAGCCGACTAGTGCTGCCTTTTTTTCGGGCTGCACTAGTCCTAAGCGGAGCGGAGTCTCGGATAGCCCGGTGCTGGTGCTTTTTTCAGCCGGCTGGGTTAGGAAGTTGGGCAGAGGCTGAAAGAAAGTACCAGTATGGCCCCAAAAAATACTACTAAGAATAAATCTCTAGCTGATCAAAGAAAACGTCTAGTTCGTCGTAAGATTTGAAGCCCACTTTTTCTTCTGCGCTACCTTGAACGGAGATGCCATAGGGCCGAACTTCCTCAATGAGCTTACGAATATGGCCTTCATGGCTTGGGGCGGAGACGAATATTTTGTGCTGTGCGCAAAGCTCAGAGAGCAGTCGTCCTCTGTACATCTCTTGTTCGTCAATGGCAGCTAGGTCCAGCTGATAGATACGGTCTTTTGCAAATTCCTGATGGGCTAGCGCCTGCAGGCTGGTAGGTGTATAGGTATATATAGTCTCTGCTTGTGGAAATTGGTTGTTATCTAAATCACAAGTCACCAAGTCAAAATCATCAGCAGCATATACCTCTTGGAGCAAGTCAGCGGGTGTTTTTCCGACCTGAGCTACTATCTGAGGTCCCTCTACCCATGCCTTGATGCCATGAAATACTTCAGGGCTAATCCGATCGTCGTGCGACAAATCTAGCTGAAAACCGAGATAATCGACCAACATCGCCGCAAAATAGCGGGCATCCGTAAGATTTGTTATCGAACTTGCTTTTATTTTAAATTTTGGCATAATTTCAGAAGTATTTTGTCAATGGTGGTTTATTAACCTAATATTATGACTATTGATATATCTTTTTCCAAAACAAATGCGTTTTATAAAAAAGACAGTTTTATAGTCCGACACAAATGTACGGCTTGACCACCATCACGAAGAATCCAAATTGAAAGAAAATTATATTGATCAGGTTTTCGAAGTTGTAGCCATGATCCCATCCGGCAAAGTTAGCACTTACGGAGCTATTGCAGATTATTTAGCTTTAGGAAGTGCACGCATGGTAGGTTGGGCACTCAACAAAGCATTATCTGCACCAATGGATGTACCTGCGCACAGAGTAGTGAACAGTAAAGGAGAACTCTCCGGAAGAAATAATTTTGAACATCCAGAGTTGATGGAAAAATTACTTCTCTTAGAGGGGGTGAAAGTGAAAAATAACAAAGTCCAAGACTTCGCTAAAACGCTCTGGAAACCAGCAGATTATCTTTAATTTTCTTCCGTCTTACAACCAAACAATAATAACCTAAGCTGCTTTTTTGAATAGTATCAAATAACGCTGACTTATGAAAAAAATGAAGTATTCAGGCTTTTTAGCCATGATTTTAGTTTGGACACTATTTGCCTCTGTAGATAGTGACTCAGATATAATATACTGGGACGGAATAGAAAAACTATCATGGGCTGATTTTGAAGCTCCTCCTCGTATGGATATAGAAGAAATTTTTGCCCTGACCTCATCGGGGATCATCGACTATAAAGGATGTAAAGATGGCATCATCAATTATAAGTTTAGAGCTTACTTCGAAAAAGATGAGTCATGGGTAAAACAAGAAGCCCATACCGATTATCATTTGGCGCACGAGCAGTTGCACTTCGACATTACGGAGCTGTATGCAAGAAAATTGCGTAAACTCCTTTCAGAATTGGAATTCAAATGTGGCGAAGAAAAGCGTTTTGAAAAATTTGTAGCAGCTACCCTAGAAAACTGGTATAATGAGCAACGCAACTACGACATCATGACTAGACACAGTGTCAACCGAGAAATGCAAAGAGAATGGCACTATAGAATCAAGATGGAATTGTCCCTGCTAGATAACTTTGCGGAATAGATTTAAAGGTACTAGCGGCTAGCATCTAGCTACTAGCTTTTCATTTTCCACTAATTTTGTGCTTTTCATTTTTTTCAGCGTATAAGAGCTAGGACCTATTTCACCGCTTTCCAATTTGTAAGTGTCTAACAGTTTGGGCCTATTTTATCGCTTTCCACTTTCCACTAATTTCGTACATTTTCAGCGCATAACAGCTAGTACCTAGTACCTAGCAGCTATTTCGAGACTACCCATTCCGCGCCTTTAAGTTCAAAAAACATTTGCTCTGATTTATCACTTGGCTGCATGATGGTCAACTCCACTTTTTCATTTTCTGTCCACTTAGCAATCAGTGGTTTCGCATCCAATAAGTTATGTTCATGCTGTTTTTGTATACCCTCAGAGGTGAAAGAAAATAGTTGGATGCCATTGTACTGCCTATCTTCTTCTTTACTGCTCAAAGTGATAAAATGTCGGTGATTGATAGAAGGTTTAGGGAATCCCCAAAGCGGGACACGGCTACCATCCTTATCATTGACCATCAAGAATTGATCTGGCGAATCAGAATACATTCTAAACACAAAGTAGCCCAATTCAGGATAGTAGGCTCTAAAATCTAAGGAAGTATTTTTGCCAAGGCTAGAAGGATCATTATCTAGCAAGGTGAGTTTTTCTCCGCTTAACAAGTGAATTTCATAACCACGTGAATCCGGTTTGACGTATGCACTATATTTTTTGAGTTGCGCTTCCTTTACTTTTTGTACGCAATTATCGAATTGCTTTTTATTGCCTAATTCTAATAATTGAAAGCACTGGTCATAAGGAGACCTACTTTTGTCCGTAGTCTGCTGATAAAGCTTTACACCACCAGCGTATACCCAGCCCTCTTTATCATCTCCAGTAATGACCTTCATCCATGGTTCGTCATACATCACACCGCGCAGGTTTACTTTCTGACTAAAATCAGTCTTTTCTCCAGTAAAAACCAAAGCTTCCCCCTCGGACAGCTCCTTAATGACGTCACTCTTAGTATCTGGTTTGGCCCGAAGGCGCAGTTTGTCCACCCATGCATAAAGCATTACTTGTGCTGGTTTTTCTACTGTTTTTACAGGAGGGGGCGGAGGCGGAAGAGGTTCGGATTGGCTAACAGAGTCCCCTTGACAGCTGAAAATGAGCGTTAAACATATAATAAAAAAGAAGTATTTCATATTTAACTTGGGTTGTTTGCGTTCACAAATGTACATATATATGTCCAAGAACCTTGATTTTTGCCTATTGCCTTCAAATAAGTTGTTTTAGGCTCTTCTGCAGAGAGGGTAGGTCGCAATCTAATGTGTACAAGTAACTCAAAATGACAATCGACGTATAATATCAAAATTTCCAATTATGAATAGGAAAAATATTTATTCAGTAATACTTGCTCTTTTAGCAGTGAATATGGTCTATGGCCAAATGGCGCAAGACAGATTGTATTATATAGAAAAGTTTTCAAAAATAGCGCAAGAAGAAATGGAGCGCACAGGTGTTCCTGCTAGCATCAAACTAGCCCAAGCGATTTTGGAATCAAATGGAGGGAAGAGTGTACTCTCCCGAAAAGCTCACAATCACTTTGGGATCAAATGTGGAGGTAGCTGGAATGATCGCACTTTTTACCGTGTCGATGACGAAAAGGATAAAAAAGGAAACGATATAGAGTCCTGTTTTAGAGTTTATAAAAATGCAGAATCTTCCTTTATAGCGCATTCAGAGTTTTTGCGAGATAACAAAAGATACGAATTTTTATTCTCCTTGGACCACGATGATTATAAGGCATGGGCGCACGGCTTGAAAAAGGCAGGATACGCGACCAACCCTAAGTACCCCTCTCTACTAATAAAATTGATAGAAGATTACTCCCTATTTCAATATGACGACCTCTTTATCCCATCCGATGATGCGATATTGGTTTCTAAGGAGGAAGATGTTTTTTATGAAGAATTGGCAAGAAATGAAAAGCGACAAGCGAATGTCACCAAAACAGGAAAACTCAACGATATAAACGTTTTCTTTGCGCAGGAGGGTGAAACACCAGAGGCTATTGCAGCACAAACCGATGTTTCTTTACGACGAATTTTGAAATACAATGAAAATTTAACAGATTCGAACCAGAGCTTGTCGGAAAACAGGATTGTATTTTTGCAGCCAAAACGTAAGGCTTACAGAGGGAGAAAGAAATTTCATAAGGTTTCTGATGGAGAAACTATAGCTCAGATATCTCAAAAGTATGGCATTAGAGCAGATAAGTTATTGATTAGGAATAGGTTAAGTGCAAATCAAGAGCCTTTGCCTGGCGCGATTCTCAAAATCAAAGGAAGAAAAGTGGCTCAAAATTCTAGAATACCTACTCGAGAAGTAGGTGAGATAGGAAACAGAGATGTAGCTGGTAAGAAACAAAGTTCAAAATTTTCAACTGCCTTGTCTGATTTTGAATTGCCTCCATCGATTGAAGAAGAAAAGAAATTAAATAGAAAGCGTAAAAACTTAAAACTCAATA
>CAYZUW010000048.1:0-16423 GCA_964481325.1 uncultured Saprospiraceae bacterium | reverse complement strand
AGTCGATATCTTCAAGAGAAGCGCTATCAATCTGCTGAGGTGAAGACGGAGTATGAAGGAGGATGATTATTCTTACGGAATAGAGATAATTTGCCTGTTGTAAATTCTCACATGCTACAAACCAATTAGTTTAAATTAATTTTCACATAAATCAACTTTGAACATAAAACCAAAAGGGGGCAACTTCTGAGAAGCTGCCCCCTTTTGATATTGTATTCTCCAAAAAATTTATTCGTAGATTTCTATACCTGGATAAAAGGCGCCTAAAGAAAACCAATAAGCGATAAATGATTCTGTATTATTTAAGTTTTGGATGAAGTTGCCATTGCTATCTAGTACCTGACCGAATAGGGTTACTTGGTTTCCATTAGTTGCGACACCGACGATTGGTAGATTATCTAGATTAATTTCTAATCCTTCAATGAGACTATTGTCTTCGTAGGCTACAATGAAGTTCATTTCCTTAGATCCAACAATAACCAAGTTTTGACCATCCAATACATCGTGAATAACTCTTGGGCTTTCGAACAAATCTATACTATACACCCTTTTTTCTTGATCCCCTAATACACCAAGTACTCTATTTTTTGAACCCAGTCTTTGATCTAGTGGATCAACTGGAAATAAAAGATTGGCATTGTTTGTTCTGTAATCTCCGTAAGGAAATTGTTGGTAATTTCTACTAAATCCTGTATTGGTATTCATAACCAAACTATTGGGGTACATTTGCTTCCAGGTGGCCCATGTGGTTTCTACCACAGGACTAGTATTTATTTTAGTATTGATGAGATTCCCGTTGACACAATCTAGCCTGATTTGCGACCAATAGCTTTCTGTTGCTCTATCGAAAGGAATCAAATTGGTCTGATATAACTTACCACTAACGCCAAAGGTAGTTTTACTACCATTCACGTTTCTATCCCAACCGATAGCCGTACCTGTCAATGGGCAGTAGGTTACCGCCACACTTTTATCTCCGATTTCATCATTCACTATTTCGTGCCAGTCGAGAATTGGATGTGGATACGCTTTTACTTCTGTATCACTAAAGATACCAACTACTAAAGCATTATCTGACAAAAAGTCTATTTCTGATACACTAGAAAAATTAGGGTCATCCACAGCAGGTATTCCATCTTGGCCTACCCCTCCATCAAATACCCTATCACTCGGAATGAGCCACTCTTGCGCAAATCGATCTTCATTATTATCTCCACAATTAAAGATTAGAATTCCAAACGTAAAAAGGAACAAGCAAATGGTATTTAATTTCATAATAATTGGTTTGATATTAATTCGTTTGTCTTTTTATATCATAAATATAATATACTATTATTTACGGAGCTATCGGCAATTTCTTTTTTTCAAATTGTAATTTATGATTGATTTCAATTCCTATTTCATAGTCCGTGGTAATTTGCGTCCCTTGTAAAGATTGATAAAAAGGTACTTGCCCATATAGCTTGATATTGAAATTTTGTTTGGGTACAAACTGTAAGCCCGCTTGGGCGCTGAGCCACTGTCCGCCACTGTTGGGGCTTTCAGACTCTTCTTCTATATTGGCTTGAGAATTTCTGTATTGGAGATTGACATAAGGGGTGGCAAACCATACGCCCCATAACTGTTGATGAGACAAGGTAACATCTGCAAGAAAATCGTCTCCAAATTTAAAGCTTCGACCAGAAGAGGTACTCGTCTCTCCGAAGGTATCATTCGTAGTATTTCTCCTATACAAGAGACTAGCACCAAAGGATACGTTTTTTTTAATAAAATGCTTCTTCCCTAGATTGACTCCAAAAAGAAAATCAAAAGTACCCGATCCACTTTGCATATCTGGTGAAAGGAATACGCCTCGATCACTCAGGTGATCCACTTTCCCTGTAGGCAGTTTTGCTCCAACAGAATAACTCAAAGAATAATCTTTCTTTATTTTTTGCTGATATTGACCAACTAAAAGTACATCTCCTATTCCTCTAGAAGACTGCTCTTCGCTTGTGGTCGTTCTGGATTGGAATACATAAGGAACTACCAAGCTCAAGGCTATCTTTTTGTTGATGGAGTAGTCACCTTTGAGCAAGAGATTATTGCCAAATCGAGTACGTGGATCGTTCACCAATACTTCTTGATTTTCTACAAGGCGATTGATACTGCGATAAGTATATTTCAATTGAAGATTGAGCACTTTCTGATCTTCGTGCGTAATCTGGAAGGTAGAAGTCAATGGTGCACCCGCTGAACAACAGGTTTGCCCAACTATATTGCCGTAGCAAAAAAGCATAAACGCTACTGTATATAGAATAATCATTCTCATAAAATACTAAATTACTTAATTCGGCTAAATGCTAAGCATCAGATTTAAAAATTGTCGTAAATGGGACTTCTTTATATTGAACTAGAAAATGCTCTGTTTTATAGAGTGGTCTTCAAAAATCACGATACTGTTCATACACTGTAATATACAATTAGGCTGCTGCAAAACGACTTGAGCTACTATTTTCCAGACAGTCACTAAAATGCCGCAAATTAACATTTTTGTATTTATCGAAATCGTATTCAAATTAAAGTTGTTTTTGTTGTTATCTTTAAGTGAATTAGCTGATTCATCAATACAAATCGAGAAGTGGAAGGATGCATCGTCACTTCAGTGAATTCCGTAGAACAATACAATATCAACATTTTCCCAAATCCCGCATATGACCAATTGCATATTTATTCCCCTGAAAATGAAATTTCTAAAGTTGTTGTATATTCTAGTCTTGGGCAAAAAGTTTTGGAGCAGGTGATTTTAAATACGGAGACAGACATCTCGCTTAGTGAATTTTCAGCAGGAATATACTGGATTGATGTAGCGCTTCGTAATGGAGGCAGGTATACCGAAAAGGTGATGGTGCTGGATTGGTGATTATCTAATGCAAAATTTAGATTTACTTAGTTTATTATCTAAAAATAACAAACTTAACCATACCTCTTTTTGGCTCAGGGATAGAAGTGATATGAGGTGCTACAGCAGTGGCATGAAGAAATGGCTGAAGACGGATGCTCAAGGAGCATACTAGTCAGCCATATTCTGAATCCACTGGGGGAGTATCGAATACAAACGGATAGCCCGTCCATGCGCTTTTTCAGCGCATGGGTGCCCCAAATGAAAAACTTATGTAAATGCTACTTCATTAGCTTCTGGAATCGTCAAATTATCTTCGCTATGCAAGGTATATTTACAAGCTGAAATCTTTGGCAATTCATACTTGTAGTAAAAACGCATCGTGTGAATCTTGCGTTCATAAAAACTGGTGCTCTGAACGGTGTTTCCACTTACCAATGCGGTCTTTGCTACGGTTGCCATTTTGAGCCATTGCCATGCGATGACGATATTGCTCATCATCTCCATGTAGATGGTAGCGTCTGCGATGTAGCGCTCGTGGTCTCCTTGCATTGCAAAAGTCAAGAGGTGCTGCGTAGTGCTAGCCAATTCTTTGGACGCCGATTTGAGTTGCTCTGCAAAAGGCTTTAACTCATCAAAAGTACTCGCCTCTTTTATAGTGCTTATAAATTCTTGCGTAAGATGCTTCATTGGGGAGCCATTGTTCATGACCACTTTTCTCCCAAGCAGGTCGAGGGACTGGATGCCTGTAGTGCCTTCGTAGAGCGCCATGATGCGTATGTCTCTATAATATTGCTCCAGTGGGAAGTCTTGGCAAAAGCCGTATCCTCCCAAAACTTGTAGGCCATTGCTAACCGATATGCGACCCATCTCCGAAGGATAAGTCTTGGCAATCGGCGTGATGAGCTCTAGCAATTCGTGGTATTTTTGACGTTCTCCTTCTGGTCCAAAGTGCGCGCGGTCTTGATAGTTGGAGGCCGTCAATAATAGAGCTAGACAAGCTTCTGTAATCGCCTCTTGGAGGTGGAGCATACGACGCACATCTGGATGATTGATGATAGTAATCTGGTCTTGGTTCGTATTTTTGACACCGCCTGCTTGGATCCGTCGACCTTGAGGTCGCTCTTTTGCATATTGCAAAGAAGCATAGTAGGCAGCGGAGGCTACAGATGCTGCCGTCAAACCTACATCGATACGCGCGCCGTTCATCATCTGGAACATGTTTTTCAATCCTCTGTTTTCCTCACCCACTAACCAGCCTTGACAGTCGTCGCTCTCTCCAAACACAAGATGGGTAGTGCAATATCCCCGCTGTCCCATTTTTTGAAAATCCCCTGCTGTGATGACGTCATTGCTTTCTAGGCTGCCGTCTTCTTTGATTCTTTTCTTTGGTACAACGAAGAGCGAAATTCCCTTGGTACCTGCAGGCGCCCCTTCGACGCGACCTATTAGTAGATGAACAAAATTATCTGCATACTCGTGGTCTCCTCCTGAAATAAATATTTTTTGCCCTTTGATTTTATAACTACCATCTGCTTGTGGATACGCCGTAGTGGTGATATCCGACAGGGAAGAACCAGCTTGTGGTTCTGTGAGACACATCGTCCCGCCCCAGATTCCTTTCATCATATTGGGCACGTACTTTTCGATAAGTTCAGGTGTCGCATAGGTCACTAATAAGTCAGCTGCACCTTGTGTCAAACCTGAATAGCCAGGCAGTGCATTATTAGCTGCTTGTACAATGTGAGACACCGCCGAATGAATCGTATGTGGCAATTGCATCCCTCCATGCTTATAGTCGAAGGTAGAACCAATGCTACCATTGCTACCGCAGTATTTCATAAACTCTCCCACTGCAGGATGGACTATAATCTTACCCTCTTTATAATATGCTGGTTGCTCGTCCATCTCCTTAAGCAATGGATACATAAACTTGTCTGCATAGTCTTTGGTAGAGTCTATCAAGATATCAAAACTCTCTTTATCATAATCCTTATATCGTTCGAAATTGCATAGTGAAGACACTTCAAGCATCTCATGAAGAACAAAGCGGATATGCTCCATATTGGTATAAGCGGCCATAATTTTATATTTTGATTATGATTGTATAGGTTCAGTAATTTGTGGCAAAGTGTAACACCGAATAAAAGTGATGGTATATATTAATTTTTTAACGCGAATATTCGCTAAGAGTTCTATATCAAGACCTAGATTATCCAATTACTATCGCAAACAGACTCCACAGCCATCACCTAATCGTAAATTAAATGTAGAGGCGCATCTTTTTATGCATGGAGTAAAACATATTTGTAAAGAGAATAATCAGGCCTTATACCTCATGATAGTCTCCTCTATAATCTCATCTAGGACGCCAGAGATAGTCATACCATTTGCTTTGATCTGCTGCGGAAAAAGGCTCTGCTCTGAAAAACCTGGTATCGTATTCACTTCCAAGAAGTAAAACTCTTCTCCTACCAGAATATAATCAAAACGTACCATGCCCTTGCATTGCAAGGATGCATACAGTTGGCGAGATTGGGCTTGACATTTCAGCGTCAGTCCTTTTGACAAATCCGCTGGCGTCACTTCATCACTTTCATTTTTGTATTTAGCTTCGTAGTCAAAAAAATCTTTGTGTGGAATAATTTCCGTGACGGGCATCACTTTTATACCATCTACCCCTAGATAGACACCGTTACTAAATTCGCGCCCCTTGAGATACTCCTCGACAATAACCTCTTCGTCAAACTCGAATGCTTTGTGGATGGCTTTCGTATATTCCGCATCTGCATTGACCATAGATACACCATAGCTACTTCCATTCTTATTAGGCTTGACAAAAAGACTGTTTCCCGAAAGAGAAGACAAAGACTCCAAATCTGGATTCGTCTTATGCAAAAGCACCGACTTAGCCATGGGTATTTTTTGGCCATGTAGATAGCGCTTGCAGGCTTGCTTATCAAAAGTCAATGCGGAGGTAAAAGAATCGCAACCGACATAGGGCATATCCATCAACTCCAAATAAGCCTGCAGCTTTCCATCCTCCGCTGGTGTACCGTGTAAAAACAAAATCACTAAATCAAAACGCAAAGTACCATCCATCAGCTCCATTCTGAATGTATTGAGATCTACAGCAAAGCCAGTTACTTCATCTTTGATTTTTCCAAAATGATAATTCAGTAGATAAGATTCATACTTCTCTTTGTCAAGATGCTTTATGATGGTATTGGCACTTTTGACAGATATCTCTTGTTCTGCGTTGTCGCCTCCCGTTATCACTGCTATCTTCATTTTTTCACTCTGTGGCATTTGCATCAAGGTTTTGTAACTTGCTATTGATTATATTGCGATATTATTATACTCAATGATGAGTCCGCAATCTCCTTCATTCGGACTGGACTCAGTCGTTATTTATTTACGTGCAAAAATAAACGAAATGAGAAACCAATTTATAGTATTCTCCATTCTTTCTTTAGCGATTACTGCTGCAGTTGCCTATTTTCTTTGGACACCTATGTGGATCCTCTTTTTTATTCTAGTACCTATTATATTATTAGGGCTTTATGATTACTTTCAGAAAGCAGACGTTATCCGCAGAAATTTTCCATTGTTCGGACGTGGACGTCATCTAATGGAGGAAATACGCCCCAAGATACAACAATATTTTATCGAGCCAGATACAGAGGGCAAGCCATTCAATAGATTAGAACGTGAGATGGTATATGCGCGAGCAAATAAATCTTTGGATACGACACCCTTTGGGACTCAGATGGATTTGTATGCAGAGGGCTATGAATGGATGAATCATTCTATTGCGTCTCTTGACCCTCACCATCTCGATGCCGACCCACGGGTCACTATCGGCGGGCCCAATTGCAAGCAACCTTACTCTGCTTCTCTGCTCAACATTTCTGCGATGAGTTTTGGCTCCTTGAGTAGTGCAGCGATAGAGGCACTCAACGGAGGCGCCAAGATTAGAAACTTTGCACACAATACAGGCGAAGGAGGTATCTCTCCTTATCACGATAAATTTGGCGGAGATTTGATTTATCAAATCGGTACGGGATACTTTGGTTGTCGCGCCAAGGATGGCAACATAGACTGGGACGAATATGTAGAGCGTACCAAGGCAGACAATGTAAAAATGATAGAACTCAAACTATCACAAGGTGCCAAGCCAGGGCATGGCGGTATACTTCCAGCCAAAAAGGTGACTGCGGAGATAGCAAAGATTAGAGGCATAGAGCAAGGCAAGGATGTGCATTCTCCTCCGTATCATAAATCTTTTGACAGCCCAGTTGGCCTACTCAATGTCATCAAAAAAATGCAAGACCTCAGTGGAGGCAAGCCTGTTGGTTTCAAACTTTGTGTAGGCGCTAAGTCCGAATTTTTCGCCATCTGCAAAGCGATGATAGACACCAATATCAAGCCTGATTTTATAGCCGTAGATGGTGGTGAGGGAGGTACAGGAGCGGCTCCATTGGAGTTTTCAAATTCTGTGGGCATGCCGTTCAAAGAGGGGCTCGTTTTTGTCTATGATGCATTAGTTGGATTCGGACTCAAGAAAGACATTAAGCTTATCACTAGCGGCAAAATCACCTCGGGTTTTGACATGTACAGAGCCATAGCCTTGGGGGCAGATTTGTGCTATAGTGCTCGCGCCATGATGCTTTCACTGGGCTGTATACAAGCCTTGGAATGCAACAAAAACACCTGCCCTACGGGTGTAGCTACTCAGGTTCCTTCCCTTGTTGAAGGGCTAGTCGTCTCTGATAAAAAAGTGAAAGTAGCTTCATTTCATAAAGAGACTATTGAAAGTTTTGTAGAGTTATTAGCCGCTTCAGGACTCAAAGAACCCACTCAAATCAACCGTCGACACCTCAATCGTCGTATCTTCATGAACCTCACCAAAAACTATGCAGAGATTTATCCATACGTAGAAGAAGGCAGCTTCTTGACAGGTAAAAATATCCCTGAGATATACCAGCATGACTTGGCATTTGCATCTACCAATTCCTTTGCTTAACTTCAATATATGAAACGGGATTTTTTACGCGTGGCGGTCTTTATGGACGAAAGAAAAGCAGCTCTTTTCCAGGCGAGGCTTGAGGCAGAAGGGATTCCTAGCTTTTTATCGAATGCGCACGCCAATGTATTTATTCCGCAACTAGGCGGTGGCGTTGGTATCCATATCAACAAAGAAGACCTGGAGATTAGCAAAGAAATTCTCGCCAATTTTCAAAAGCTTTTAGACAACGACGAATCTGTTTTTACGCACCATGAAGCGACCCATGAAGACATTGCGTACGAGAAAGAAATCAACGGCCCCAAGGAAAGATCAAGGATTTTGCCAATACTCGCTATCATTTTGCTCATTCTTTTCATTCTCCGCTATCTAGCCAAGTCCAAGGGTATATTGCCACAGTTCTTTGAACCCTTTTAGTTTAAACCCTTTTTTTGTGGGCACCCATACGCGAAAATGCGCATGGGCGGGCTATCCGTTTGTACTCCGCAGCCTAGAGCCCTATTCAGAATATTGCTCTCTAGTATTCGCTCGATCGCTCATCCGTCGACAGCGATTTCTTCATGAGGCCTCCAGACTACTTCGTATCACTTCTATCCCTTTTGCTTTATATATTGGAAATTAGTTGTGAGTATAAAATACATCAAACTATCGACAATAGAATCTAAGATTAAAGTATCTTTGTAGCGAATTATATCTTACACTAAAAGATATGAGTTTATAAGGAATAAATAGGTTCAAATAAAATTAAGGCCCACTATTATTAATTACTAAAAAGAAATTTAAAACAACATGGGATTATTCTCTTTTATCAAAAACGCAGGCGCAAAAATATTCAAGAAGAAAGAAGCGGCACCAGCTCCAACAGCTTCAGCAGAAGCACCTTTAACGGAAGAACAAATGGATATTGCAGCACTTACTGCGGAAGTCATTAAATTAGAAGGTGTCAATATCCAAGATATGAACCTGATCATGGGCAAATCTGTATCTGTACATGGAAGTACTGCTACTAATGCTGACCGTGAAAAGATCATCTTAGCTTTGGGTAATGTAGAAGGTATCTGCGCTGTAGAAGACTATATAGATGTAACCAATCCAGAACCAGAGGCTACATTCTACACAGTACAAAAAGGAGATTCTTTATCAAAAATTGCAAAAACGCAATATGGTGACCCAATGAAATATCCAATCATCTTTGAAGCAAATAAGCCAATGCTTTCTCACCCAGATAAAATTTATCCAGGCCAGAAATTGAGAATTCCATCTCAAGTAGCTTAGTACTGATTCTCATAGGAAGTGAGAAGATATATAAAAAGCCATTATCGATGTTTAATCGGTAAGGGCTTTTTTAATACCCTAAAGAAATTTCACAGCAGATAAATGTTTCACTTTGTATGACTTTTTTAGTTAGAACATCTAAATGATGTCCTTTTTGCTACAATTTTTATAAATACGTATAAATTCCACAACTACAACCAGTTAAAAATTGTTATCATAGATGTTATTTGGATTTAAAAACAAAAAAAATATTACAAAATGAGTACAGCAACATCTATTAAAGTGCCTACGGCAGAAATGGTATCGCCTCAAAACCAAGAAATTTTCAAGAACCTTACTTCAGCATTAGGATTTGTTCCAAATCTTTATGCAACAATGGCGCACTCAGATAATGCCCTTGGAAACTTCCTAACTTATGCAAATGCAGCGACTTCATTTTCTAAGAAAGAAAAAGAAGTAATTGACCTTGCAGTTAGTAATGTTAACAATTGTTCGTACTGCCAAGCTGCACATACCGCTATGGCAAAGATGAACGGTTTTACAGACGAACAAGCATTGGAGCTTAGAGCAGGAAAGGCAAGTTGGGATACCAAGTTAAATACACTTGGAAAAATCTCTAGATCTATCTCTGAAAACAGAGGAAATGTAACTCAAGAAATGAAGGCTGAATTTTTCGCAGCTGGTTACAACGAAGAAAATCTAATTGACCTTGTAGTAGCAGTAGGAATCATCACTACAACTAACATCTTGCACAATGTAACTGGTGTAGAAGTTGATTTCCCAGCAGTTCCAGCGGTATAATATAAACATATAAACAATAGTTTTTTCGTAAATAGTTTTATAGTACTTAAAAAAGGGTTTGCAATTAATTTGCAAATCCTTTTTTTATGCCCGTATCCTAATACCACTTGCATCTGAGGATGTCGCATATATTTTGACAGAATTTCTCAAGCTCAGCGTTAAAAATACTTCCCGACGGTCGGGACAGGCTGCGATAGCTAAGGCTATCTCTGCGTTTTTTGCCTTGATCTTAAAAAATTCTTTTCAAAATCTAACCCGACATCTTCATATGCAAATGGTATAAGCCAAAAAAGGCAACCTAATGCGACTAATCTTGTTTTAGAAATGCATATTTGTTTGATATGCTTTAAAAAATAATTCAATATGAGCTTCTACGACTTGAAAATAAATACACCCTCAGGAGAGTCCATCTCCATGGCAGAATATAAAGACAAGGCAGTACTTATCGTCAATACCGCTACTCAATGTGGGTTCACTCCACAACTCAAAGGACTAGAAAAACTGCACCAAACCTACGGTAAAGATGGTCTAGTGGTACTAGGGTTTCCTTGTAATCAGTTTGCCAATCAAGAACCAGAATCCAACGATACCATAGAAGAGGTCTGTAAACTGAATCACGGAGTCACTTTTCAGCTTACCGAGAAAGTAGATGTAAATGGTGAAAATGAGCACCCAGTTTTTACGTACTTAAAGGATAATCTGGGTGGGCTTTTTGGGTCAAAAATAAAATGGAATTTTACTAA
This sequence comes from uncultured Saprospiraceae bacterium, assembly GCA_964481325.1. Classification (GTDB taxonomy): domain Bacteria; phylum Bacteroidota; class Bacteroidia; order Chitinophagales; family Saprospiraceae; genus JALZVN01. The sequence goes on along the minus strand of CAYZUW010000048.1, from coordinate 5,697 downwards.
ATTCTTAATCACCCCTAATGGAGAACCTCATAAAAGGTACGCACCAGTCACCAAGCCTTCAAAAATAGAAAAGGATATTAGCAAATTGCTTTAGGATACCTCTATCAATAGAGCTATCGGCAAAGGGTTTGTCCTAAATGGCATTAGAATTAGACCGGCTTTATAAATATCCCAAACAGCTCGTTTCCTTGTCTTGGTTTAATAGAATTATAGCATGCCTCCAATAAGTGTACTTTGAAATGAGGTTCGAAATATCCTAGATACTCCTCTTTATCTCCCCCGAATGGGCGTTTTACCATATCATCTGTCAAAGGCATATTAAAATATAATCCCACTAATTTGCCGCCTGGTTTAAGCAAGGAATTCATCTGATGCGCATAGGCTTGACGATTTTCTTTTGTAGGTGGAAAGGAGCAGAAGAAAGTCTGTTCAATAATCAAATCATACGCCCCTTCGTGTTCGAAAAAGTTGCCTTCAATCAGTTGAGCTTCTGGAAAAGTAGGGCATCTTTTTTTAAACTGCTGTAGAGGGGTTGCCGAAATATCTAAAATATATACGTGCTCAAATCCTTGTTCGAATAAATAGCTTGCCTCATAAGCATTGCCAGCCCCAGGAATTAAAATCTTAATACTTTTATCTCCTAATTGATCTATGTATTCCTTAATGGGTGTGGAAGGATAGCCGATATCCCAACCTGTGCGTCCTTCTGAGTATCGAAGAGACCAATACTCATTTTCAGCCTCCGTATTTTTTACATCTGACATAGGAAGTAAAAATTACAACTTCACAACAGACTCTGTAGCTATAACAGACAGTTTTTTTAGCTCTTCCTTTTCATAGAGTGCAGGTAGGTCAGCCAAAGGCGTCCCCACAGGTGCTTTATAATTCACATAATCCTGAAACAGGATGCCTCCAACTGTTCGGGTATTATATGCAGCACGAAACCGCACCCCACCACCATTAACTCGGTAGTTGTATGCTAAAAAGTCTATTCTATGATTATCTGTTCTAATCCAATAGATGAATTGGTCATCATGATCTACTCCCCCACCTTCTTCATCAAAAGTAACCTCAAGCAATTTATATTCTACTCCTTTGATAGTGGTAGTCCCTCCGTGGGCTAAATTCACCGCAGGATCCAATAGTTTATAAGGTAAGGTAGCAAAGTAAATTACCGAATTAAGACTGCCTGTTGCCCCCATAACCTCTTTTTTACTTAAAGTAGATTCTACACCGTTGATAGATCTAGAAAATTGCCCGTTAGATAACTGATCAAATATCTGAGTGCCATTTACTGTCTTGCGTACACTATATTGGTAAGTGTCCTTATTATTCTTAAATCGATATACCTTGTCTCTGAAAATAAATTGATAGTGGGCTTTTTTATACTTGTTCCCACCATAGGCCTTGAGCGTCTTGTTGAGTAATTCCTTGGCATCTTGAGCAGATGTATTAGGTATAAAAAGTACAAGTGCTAATAAAGCAAACAATAAACTAGATAGATATTTCATAAAAGATATTAATGGTTTTGCAATACCATTTAACAAGTAAATAGGTCTTGTGGTTTTTGAGTAGCCCTATTTTTGCCAGTATTGAGCACTTTAACCAAAGTAAACCATCATTCTTTTATCAAATCTATTAGGTCATCTTGTATGGATTGCTGTTTATCTCTAGCGTACCAGGTATGCAAGTCTAGGTTATAATCTCCTCCCTCTGCCAAGATATCCATCACTATTTTTTGCGCTACGGCAGGACGCGGGCCATAGATACCCAAGACTTTAAAATCAGCATCCATGTGAAGCAAAATAGGAATAGATTTACTTCTACCATCCGTCAAGTGCGCATTGATTAAGCGTACGTCTTCATCTCTATATACAAATTTCAAATCTATCTTTCCTCCACTTTCCAAAGCTACTTTTTGTATAATGGGGTTGATTTGCGAGGCATCTCCACACCAGTGTTCGGTAATAACCAACCAATGAAGAGGCTTTTTTATTTCTTTTATAGTCGCTACTAAGTCTTCTCTCAAAGAGAGCTTTCTATCCATTCGAGACTGTCGAGACCAATTTTGGGGCAAGTATTTCGCGAAACGACTTTTATCGCCCATCGCAATCTCTGCTTGAAAGTTCTCTTGATACTGCGCGTAGCTTACGCCTTTATCAAAATACTCCTTGTAGTTTATAATATCCTTTGATATACTATCTTCCATATCTATTAATTGTTCATTACTATAAATATAAACGTTTATAGGAAGGAATCAGGTTTGATAAAGGAAAAGTTGTTATTTTTTAAGCATATCACTTGTTATTCCCGCGTAGCACCGAAGGTGTGAAGCACTAGTGTCCGGTTAAAAAACAGGTCAAGATTAAAAAATCTCGACCTTAGGTGATAATTTTAGTCATCACACAGAAAAAATCACCATGTACAAAGATGACTATTTTACCGGACAGCCGGTCTTTACTCAGCTACTTTCTTTTATTAATAAAAGCGATGTTTATCGAATAGCTAAGGCTAACAAATCAGATAAGTACTATAAGAAGTTTAAAACTTATGAGCATTTAGTAACAATGTTATTTGCAATATTTCAAAAATGTACCTCGCTTCGTGAAGTCACCACTGGTATGCAAGCAAGTATGCACAAATTAAACCACCTTCGAGGATGGTATTTGCTTTCGTGACAAACCTGCTAAATCAGTAGAACTAATTAAAAAACTAAAGAGTCAATACCCTCAATTATCGAAGACCTATTTTGGAGAAAACTAATACCGAAAATCATGAATTAGTTTTATCTCCAACCCAACATAAAGCTATACGAAAATTTAATTATTAGCAGCCTCCGCTAAAAATGCAGTTAACTCACTCGGTTCTGCACGTACTCGATAATCCGCTTCCACAAATGCGTATTCGATTTTTCCACTTTGATCGATAATGTAGGTCGCAGCTAGAGGGAGTTCATTATCTTCATTGCCGTTATAGCCTATAAGATCAAAAGATGCATTATATAATCTAGCCACCTCATCTCCTAGATAGAAAACAAGACCATATTCTCTAGCTACTTTATTATCAATGTCGCTGAGCACTTCGAATTCAAGCGCATTTTTCTCTGCAGTGCTAAGGGAGTAATCTGGCAGTTCTGGAGTAAGGGCTATCAAGCTGGCTCCATTGGCATTGAAATTAGGTAATTCTTTTTGTAAATGTTGCAAGGTGAAGTTACAATACGGGCACCAGCCCCCACGATACCAAGTCAATACTACTTTTCCTTTTTTTAGGTAGTCTTCTAATTGGACTGCTTGATTCGTAGCATTTTGAAGGGTGAAATTAGGAGCGATATCTCCAACGTTTTTAGCGGATTCTACAATTCCACTTTTACTAACTGTGACTACGCCTTCATGATAAGCTTTCTTTTTATGCTCTTCGGCAGTATCTAAAAACCTTTGCTTTTTTGCTTCTAAAACGGCACGAAGGGTGCCGTCTACAGTGGAATCATTCTTCATCGTTTGTGTTCTTTTCTTTTTAAACAATGGAAATGGGGGTTCGGTTGAGGGGGTGGGACTCTTATATTTAAAAGCAAAAAAAACCAGCCGTAAGGCTGAGCTTAATTTTGCGGTCTGGACGAGGGGTGGACTCGCGACCCTCCCGATGAAAAATCGGGACAGGTATTCTAACCAACTGAACTACCAGGCTTATATTTCCATTCTTAATTTCTCAATTAGTCAATACTCCGATTTTCTTTTCAATCAAGTCTCTTATAAAAGAAACACTCTTTTGTTTCTTAATGTATTTCTCTCTTTTGATTGCAAGCGTTTTCGTTTCATATTTTTCTGTGTATACAAGTTTCCATGGCTTCTTGCTTGAGGTGTATCCTGTATTGGCGTTGTTGTGTTTTTTTAGCCTAGATTCAGGGTTTTGGCTATAGCCGATGTAGTAAGAATTGTCTTTTTGTGATTGGAGGATGTAGACGTAGTAGTTGTGCATGGTGATTTTAGTTTTAGCTTAAAACACAAAAAGCCCTTCAATTTCTTGAAGAGCTTCTTTGCGGTCTGGACGAGACTCGAACTCGCGACCCCCTGCGTGACAGGCAGGTATTCTAACCAACTGAACTACCAGACCAATTTTTGTAGTTCTTTTATTTTTTATTCACAAGCCTTTGCTTGAGTTATCTAGTCTTCAGTTTGCGACCCTCCCGATGAAAATCGGGACAGGTATTCTAACCAACTGAACTACCAGACATTTTTGTCAGGTTTTGCACCTAAACTCCTTAAGCATTCCTAAGGGATGGCAAAGATAATATACTCACCTTACTTCCGCAAGATTATACCCATAAAAGGTAAAAAAAGTTGCAAATAAGTATTGGGTGACCGCTTTATGGCTTATATTTGTTAACCCTATTTGAACCAAATTTATAGCTAAAACAGTCGTGCTCAATAAGATAGACTGGCAAAAACAACTATATGGTATTCCTTGACTTTGAAAAACCGCTTGAAAGTCTCTTCGAAAAGCTAGAGAAAATAAAACAGGTCGGTGAAGATGGAGATATTGACGTTACCGAAATGGTCAAAGAAATCGAGACCAAAATAAAAAATACCCAAAAAACCATTTACGAAAACCTTACTGGGTGGCAAAAAGTGCAACTCTCTAGGCACCCAGAGCGACCATACTCATTATATTATGTGGAAGAGATGACCAAGGCTTTTACTGAGCTGCATGGTGACCGCACATTTAAAGATGATAAGGCCATCGTAGGTGGGCTCGCTAATATAGACGGCATGTCCGTTGTCATCATTGGACACCAAAAAGGGGTCAATACAAAGATGAGACAATTTAGGAATTTTGGAATGGCTAATCCCGAAGGGTATCGTAAAGCATTGCGCCTTATGAAACTAGCTGAAAGATTCAACATCCCAGTAGTTTCTCTAATAGATACACCTGGTGCTTATCCAGGTATAGAGGCTGAAGAAAGAGGACAAGCAGAAGCAATCGCTCGAAATCTTTTTGAAATGGCACAACTCAAAGTACCTATTCTTTGCTATGTGATCGGAGAAGGAGCTTCGGGTGGAGCCATTGGTATCGGCCTAGGGGACCGTATCTATATGTTAGAAAACACTTGGTACTCGGTCATCTCTCCAGAATCATGCTCTTCTATTCTGTGGAGGTCGTGGGATCACAAACAAAAGGCGGCTGAGGCACTTAAGTTGACCGCTGATGACATGTATAACTTCGGCATTATCGACGGCATCATCAAAGAACCTCTAGGGGGTGCTCATACAGAACCTGCAGCTATGGCTAAAATTCTCAAAAAGCACATCAAGAAAGAATTGGCAGATTTGATGGATATGAACGTGCAAAAAAGAATTGATCAACGCATCAAAAAATATAGCAAAATAGGTGAATTTGATAAGGTAAAAACGAAAGTTTCTCAAGCCTAAGCGCACATCAATTTTCATTATGGGAATTCTTAGCTCTATAAAACGATCACTTTATGCTAAAGCTTTAGCTGACAAAGCAATTGCTTTGACCAATCAGAATCGTTTTAAAGGCTGGGATACTGTTGAGGTCTGTAGTATTTTATTTGAGTACAATGGCCTTTTTGATATAAAAGCCATCTCTTCTTTTGCTGATACTTTGCGCAATCAAGGTAAGAATGTGCATTTACTTTGTTTTACGGGCAAGGAAATAAAAGAAGAATTGGCATACAAA
>CAYZUW010000047.1:0-16498 GCA_964481325.1 uncultured Saprospiraceae bacterium | reverse complement strand
GTTATTATTTGAATTTATAGTCAACTTTGAAAACTCATAAAACCCTAAAATTTATCCCTTTTCACAGTGGACTCAATTAAAAATCTTTAACCAATGCCAGAAAAATTTACTGGGGAATGGACTTTTCAACGTGCTGCTCATTTAATGAGGAGAACTACCTTTGGCCCTAGGAAAAGTACTATCATGGAAGCATTAGACCTTGGTCTTGATGCCAGTATTGATAAATTACTTTCTACTCCCGATCCTGTTGATTTACCAGTATACTTAGATTTTGAAGATGATCCGCAAGCGGGCATAGGAGAAACATGGGTAAATCTGCCGCTAGATGAATCTATTCAAGGAATCTTTTTTGGGCGTGGAAAGACACTATATGGTTGGTTTTACAACAACTGCCACAAAGAAAATTTCAACATTGTCAACAAGCTAAGTTTATTTTGGCACAACCACTTTGCCATTAGCGATGATATTGGCCCTCAAATGTCCTGGGACTATCTCAATCTACTAAGAGAATTTTCACTGGGCAATTTTAGAGAGTTTACCAAAAAGATGACCATTAATAAAGCTATGCTGGTTTTTCTGAATGGAAACGAAAACATAGCGGAAGAACCCAATGAAAATTATGCCCGAGAACTTCTCGAACTATTTACTATCGGGCGAGGACCTCTAGCAGGCGAAGGAGATTACACCTACTATACAGAGCAAGACATTGCAGCTATGGCAAGAGCACTTACAGGATGGACGCCATGGAATGATCAGACAGAAGGTAGTTTTAGAATTTGGGAGCATGATAGCACAGAAAAGCAACTTTCTCATAGATTCGATAATCAAGTAATTGCAGCAGGTCAGTACGAAGAAGAATATATAAATGTAGTAGATATCATTTTTGCGCAAGACCAAGTAGCTAAGCATATCGCACGTCGACTTTTTATCTGGTTTGTGAACAGTGATATCAATGATGAAGTAGAAAGTGAGGTAATAGAACCGCTAGCACAAATAATTATTGCCAATGACTATGTGATTAGACCAGCTATCAGAGCACTGTTGAGTAGTAGCTATTTCTACAGAGATGACATTATAGGTTGCATGATTAAAAACCCGCTTGACTATTTGATGTCTTTAGTCAATACAGTCGAAGTAAAATTATCTGAAGACAATGTTAGCAATCACAGAGCTTGGTTGCTATGGCATTGGAATCTGGACGAATTGGGTTTCTCCATCATGTCACTTCCTAGTGTAGCAGGCTGGAGAGCGTACTACCAAGAACCTGGCTATTATAGAGACTGGATCAACAGTGCAAGCCTTAGCCTACGGAAAAAAATGATAGCGACCTTTAACTACTTGTATGTAGAAACTGACCCTACGCTGCAGGGATTTGATTTTGTTTCTTTTCTAGAAAATACAATTGAAAATCGTCTGGAGGTAAATTCGATGATTGCCGAAATATGTGAAGTTTTGTTTCCGAGAAAATTAAGTCAAGAGCATTTAGATTTCTTCAAGAGTAGACTACTCGATGGGCTGCCCGATTTTGAGTGGACAGTAGAATATGAAGCCTTCTTACAAGATCCTACTAATGACAAACGGCAATCCATCGAATACAAATTATTTAGATTGTTTGAAACTATGTTTTCTATTCCTGAATTTCAATTGAGCTAAGCATGAAAAGAAGATCATTTTTAAAAAACACAACTGCCTTTGCTTTGCCTACATTATTAGGTGGAATGCAAGTCACTGCTTCTGCGGCCCAAAGGATGGCATCTCTCATCAATGAAGAATCGGATAGAGTACTTGTATTGATAGATTTGAATGGTGGAAACGATGGCCTCAATACTTTTGTACCATTGGATGGGTATGATAATCTAGCCAATGCAAGACCTCATGTTCTAATTCCAGAGTCCAAATTGATACCCTTGACTGATACTATCAGTTTACACCCTGAAATGCAAGGCATCAAAAATCTGTATGAAAACGCAAATTTAAAAGTAATTCAAGGCGTTGGATATCCTAATCAAAATAGATCGCACTTTAGATCTGCAGACATCTGGAATTCTGCCTCAAACGCGGATGTGTTTGAATCTACGGGTTGGCTAGGAAGATATCTAGACGATGGCTTTCCTGGTTTTCCAGAAGATTATCCAAACAGTGATTACGAGCATCCTTTCGCCATCACGCTTGGTAAATCTATTTCTGGCACATGTCAAGGGGAGGCATCCAATTTTAGTCTAGCCATAATCAACACCAACAATATTGGTGGATTGACTACAGGAGTGGAGTCAGCCTTTACGGATGACTATTACGGACAAGAATTGGCTTTCTTAGTGGATACATTCAAAAAAACAAACGCTTACGCGGAGCCTGTTATTGAGGCGGTGGAGAATGGCGACTCTTTATCTAATGCGTATCCCAACACTATTCTTGGCAATCAACTAGAAGTAGTAGCTCGTATGATATCCGGTGGACTCGAAACAAAAATCTATGTCCTCAAACTAGGTGGATTTGATACGCACGCAGATCAAGTAGTAGATGGAGATACCTGTCAGGGAGAACACGCAGAGCTGCTTGCCAATTTATCTCAAAGTATAGACGCTTTCCAAAATGATCTCAAAGCTTTGGGTATAGAAAAAAGAGTACTCGGAATGACTTTTTCTGAGTTCGGTAGGAAGATCATATCTAACGCTGGATTAGGAACAGACCATGGTACCGCTGCGCCGATGATGATATTTGGAGACTGTGTCTCACCCGGTATTACAGGAGCTAATCCTGAAATAGGAGACCAAGTAGATATCGAAGAGGGAGTACCGATGCAGTATGATTTTAGATCCGTGTATGGTTCCGTATTAATGGATTGGTTTGAAGTGCCAGAAGAAAAAGTAAAAATCTTTCTCACTCCAGATTTTCAATATATTCCTATCCTTGGTGAATGCCTTATCCCTACCAATACTTCGGAGATAGATAGCCAACTTAGTTTGTCAGCCAGTCCAAATCCATTCATAAATAATTTTGTGGTTGAACTGGCTCTCCGTGAAAATGCAGATGTCAAAATTGATCTTTCTGATGTGCAAGGCAAACTGATAAAAAATATAGGCCAAAGAAACTTGTTGGCTGGTACGCATGAAATTCGCATCGAAGGACATGATTTAGCGACAGGCGTATATTTTGCAAGAATTCAAATTGGGAATCAAAGTAAGACTATAAGGTTAGTAAAAACCCACTTTTAAAGTCTTGAAAATCAGATAGAAAGAATTTAGACTTTGCTTTGAATTCTGACACTAAAATTTAGAAACGGCCATTGCGCAAAGGATAGAAAGGAGGCGACCATCGGAAGCCGTGCCGCTGGAGGTACGTAAGCGGTACCGAAACGAACGTGGAGTCCTGAATAGCCTGGTACATAGATAGAAGAAAGGCGGTGATATAATCACCGCCTTTCTTCTATCTATGTATGCGCCCAAATTATTTTACAATTTAACAAATCGCTCTACCACAATTCCTTCTTCATTCTGAATTACTAAAAGGTAAATACCACTTTCCAAATGACTCACATCTATTTGATTCTTTTGAGTACCTGCCCTAGCTATAAAATCTGGCGTAAGAATTTCTTGATAAGTTCCATCTAGGCTAAACAAAGAAGTTGAAATGTCTACTGCCTTGGAGAAAGACAACTCTACATTTAAAATATTCTGTGTAAGGGTTGGATAAATACTCACATCGCTCAATTCTGAAATGGTCGCTACCGAAGTAGAAACCAAAGAGAAATCTTCCATCAATTCACAGTCATTAGCATCCGTCACGAATACCGTAAAATCTCCCGCCGACAGATTAAATATATCTTGGGTCACCTCTCCATTGCTCCATAAATAAGTATACGGCGGAATTCCTCCATCTACTTCAATATCTATACTACCAGCTCCCGTCCCTTCGTCTACTATCGAAGAAGACAAACTCAATTCGTCAGGTTCTGAAACCTCAAAAGTAGTAACCGACATGCATCCATTCGCATCTGATACGATCACGGTATATAAGCCTGCTGTCAAGCCAACTATGCTACTAGAGGTAAAACCATTGTCCCAATCAAAAGTATAGGGAGGAGTTCCTCCAGTGATACTAGTGAGCTCTATCGCTCCATTGGCTTCATCAAAGCAACGCACATTCAATATATTGCCCTGTATAATTATCTGTTCTGGTAAATCTAGCTCAAACACTTCGATCAATCTACAGCCATTCGCATCTATCACATCTATAGTTACTACATTAGAACCAGGTTCAACTGTAGATGAAATATCATAGGGCGGCACTCCTCCACTGGCATTGACAGTCACAAAAGGGGAAGACCCAAAACACTCATCTCCCGAAACAATTATATCTACCATTAGCGCAGTTGGTTCTTCTATTACAAACTCTTGCACAAAAGTACAGCCATTAGTATCCGTGACGATCACAGAATACGAACCAGCGAGTAATCCTTCATTATTATTTGTAGAGACTCCATTGCTCCAACTATATTGATATGGACCTGTCCCGCCCACTGCCAATACAGAAATAGCTCCAGTCTCGTCTCCATTACAAAGTAAATCTGTAACATCCTCTACGAGGGAGATGGGTTCAATAGCTGTAATGATAAATGAAGCAATTGCATCTTCAGATGCACCATCCGATACGGTTACACTATATGGACCAGCTGTCAAATTAGCAATCCCGCTGCTTGTTTCCTGAGTGGACCACAGATAAGAATAGTTTCCAGTACCGCCGGTAGCGACCACTTCGATCGAAGCATCGGCAGAGTCAGAACAAGTCAATTGGGTAACAGTAGAAGTGAGCATGATTTCAGATAAAGTATTCAATACAAAATCAACAGTCGTAGTACATCCATTCCCATCCGTAACTGTAACTGTGAAAGCGCCCGCTGAAAGATTAGAATTTGTAGCCGTCGTCGTTCCATCAGGCCATTGATACGCAAACGGCGCTGTGCCTCCCGCTGGAATTATTTCTACTATCCCTTGCTGACTTCCAGAAGGTTGTTGTATTATATTTTCTGATGCAGAAAGGATTACAGGTATATCCAGCGTTATTGATCTTGAAGCAGAAGTACCATTCGAATCCGTCACTGTCACAGTATATGTTCCATCCTCAAATACTTCTATGCTTTGGGTTGTTTCTTGTGTAGTCCAGAGATATGAAAAATCCATAGCTCCACCACTTGCATTCGCTGTGAGTATCACGGAAGCTTGACAGGTGAGTTCGGAGGATAAGCTTACCACCACATTATCTAATACAGGAGTCATTACGGTAATGGTACTGCTGGTAGTCAACAAGTTATTGTCCTCGTCAGATTCCTCTATCACACCATCTGCATCCACCAAAAAATGTAAAAAATAATCTCCATCTGGCGTACCAGCTGGGACACGTATAGCGCCAGGCACATCAGAGATTACCCCTGGAAATGTATTTCCTGTAGGCACCTCTCCGACAAATGGGTCGTCTGCGCTAAACTGCGAATCATCGGAAAGAAACATAGCCACCCGATAACTTTCGGTAGCCACCTCAGTGCTGTTATTGTGGAGATCCCAAGTAAATTCTACTACATCATCTGGAGCAAAAGTCCCTTCAAAACCATTCACATTAGAAGCAAACAAGTCAGGCAACTCCATCATAGGTTCAATAATTTCCGTAGACTGTGTCTCGAATAGAATCAAGTCATTTGATGTACCCGAACCATTGGCTATATTCCCTGCAGCATAGAAAGTAACATTGGGATCCAAGTCTGCAGGAGTGGTCCAATCTACTTCCCAAGTCACGATCCGATTAGAATCGTATCCTTGTGCTGGGCTATGGCCTAAGTAGTTGCGTCCATTATTATTATTGACAGTGACTGCCCCTCCAGAAGAAGGATTTGAAAATGTACCTGCCGCTGTATTGTCGCTTCTCAAAGCCACCATCTGCATACCTGCCCTTTGGGACAAACCGTTGGGGTTCGCTACTTCTACGGTGACTCTGTAAGTGGTACTCGGAGTTACTTCAGTAGGTAGACCAAGGATCTGCAGGGAGCCATCAAATCCGAGTGGGTTATTGCCACCATGACAATCTGTACATCGACCATCACCAGGTGCGCCCGTACGTCCTAAAGGGGGTGCTGAACTAAAACCAGAAAAAATGTGAGTGATAAAAAGAAAGAGCATAAGCATATAAGCTACTCTCAATTTTGTGTAATTCTTCATGTTCATGGTATTGATATTAATTATTATATGTATTTGGGGCTGCCCCCTTTGCTATACTTCAAAGCTTCCCGCTAGGGGTCGCGCTATGCAGGGCTCCACTACCGTTTCGGTACCACTTTCGTACCTCAATGGCACGGCTTCCTTCGGTCGCCCCCTTCCTATCACTCATCCATTTAGACTATTCTCAATTATTAAACACTTTGTAAAATTAGAGGATTGTATTCGAAATAGACAAATTTAACCCCTATTTTGATAGAACAGGGCAAATATTCGTCTTTCCGCCCTTGTTTTTGCCCAAAAAGACCATATAATTTGACATATGTTAAAATTTCTCCTTAATTTTAGTGAGTTAAGGTTGAATCCACTCTAAAACTGACGGATTTCAAAAAATGGATTTTTAAGGATGAAATTTTTTTTTTGAATTCAGCGATGCCTGAGCAAGAATGGGTTTCAAAAGAGAACATTTCACCAAAAGAAACATTTTGGTGTTTTTGTGAATTTCTGGAGTGAACTCAGGTTTTAATAAATTTTTTATTGTTTCCTAAAACCAACGCTTGCATGAAACAAACATTTTTACTCAGCCTATTTAGTTTATTTTGTTTTTCGACCTTCGGTCAGTTTCAAAACCCGTGTGCTCCTATTGGTGAAGATAGATGCGCCAATGCGCCTTTAATTGATGCTTGCCGGCTAGATGGTTGGGCTAGTCATACTAATCCTCCAGGTTTTGATTATAACTGGAATGGTGATGTTCCAAGAGCAGGTTGGTGCAATGGGCGCTTTACAATTGAAAATAACCAGTGGTTAAAATTTGTCGCCGTAGAAGATCATTTATACATTGATGTTGATGTCTCTGGCTGCAGCAATTCCGAAGGAATCCAAATGGCTGCATATGAAGTCGTTGACCCTAATACCGGCAACTGCCCAGGAGAACAGATTACATGTTTTGGAGAAGCCTCTGGACAAAACTTATCTCTTATTTTTGAAATCGACAATTTGACCCCAGGAGAAGAATATCTATTAATGATAGATGGTTTTGCTGGAGATGGGTGCCCCTTTGTGTTGGACATCACCTCAGGGATACCTCCTACTTTAGAAGTAGACGCAGAGCCCCTATCTATATGCCCAGGTGTACCCGCTATTAGCGCTTTGAATGCTAGCATTGTTAATCCAGCGGGTGATTTAAATGATTTACTTTTTGGATGGTCTACAGAAAATGGAAATATCGTATCTGGAGCCTTTACACTTAATCCCATTATTGATCAACCTGGAGACTACACTTTCTTTGCCTTTAATCTAGAGACTTGTTGTGGTGGATTTACTACTGTCACAGTAGAAGCTACTACGGACTTGCCTGTAGCTCAAGCTTCTGTCATACAACATATCGGCTGTACTTCCCCTACCGCTACAGTTAGTGCAGCTGGATCCGAAGTGGACAATGGCTTCAATGAATTTGAATATATTTGGACGTTCCCAAATGGCAATATTGCTGGAACAGGTTTCGAGTTGGAAGGCCTTACTTTCTCCGGAGAATATATTCTAATAGTTCGGAACGTAAGTACAGGCTGTGAATCTCAAGTAACAGTAGTCGTTGATGAAGACTTCGCAGAACCTGAGATTTCCATAGGGGAACCTGCTATCTTGACTTGTGCAGATTCAACCATCTCCCTATTGGTTAATGCACCAGAAGGAAGCACTTTCGAATGGTCCAACGAAAATGGATTTAGCTCGATGGAGCAAGCACCTTCAGTGACGGAACCCGGAGATTACCAAGTAATAGTTACAGGACCGAATGGATGTGCCTCTGAAGAGACCATAACGGTGATAGATGATCTTGAAGAACCTTTACTACAAGTCCAAACATTGGTATTGGATTGCTCAAACCCTTCAGCCCCTATCAGCATCATCAACGATAATGAAGAGACCACTTACACTTTGGATGGAGTCTCTTTTTCTACTATAGATACGGCTCCTATTATTAACGAAGCAGGAATCTATACCTTAGTTGCAACCAATCCTAACGGTTGTTCCAATACTTTTATGGTCGAGGTGACTGAGGATATGACGCCACCAGACATCACTATTGAAAACGACAATATTCTCGATTGCAACCTGACAGAATTTGAAATAAATACTGTATCCAATAGTATAATTACAAGCTATACATGGACAGGACCAAATGGATTTACTGAGGTTGAATCCTCCCCTATCATCACAGAGCCAGGCACATATATGCTTACAGTTATGGACGACAAAGGTTGTACAAACACAACTGAGATCACCATTTCAGATGATGTCAGTCCGCCTGATGCAACACTTATTGTAAATGATATATTGACTTGTGATGTTGAAAGCGTTGTAATCGAAAGCACTTCAAATCAAACTATCACTGCATATGAGTGGTCAAACAATCTAGGTGAAGAATCGTCTGCTTCTGTATCTGAGGCTGGAAATTATACAGTAACTATCACAGGAGAAAATGGTTGTACGAATATTATTGACGTTGATGTTTCTGATAACTTCCAAGAACCAATTCCTAATGCTGGTCCTGACGCACAACTTACCTGCGCCCAATCTGAGACTATGCTCACTGCAAGTGGTACTTCAAATATTGGCGGTAATCTTTCTTATGAATGGACACTCGATGGAAACACTATTGGCACTGGAGCAGAGATATCCATTTCTGCTGTAGGGACTTACCAAGTAATCGTTACGGATGAGTCTAATGGTTGTACTGCTATAGACGAAGTAGAGGTAAGCTCAGACGACAACATTCCAGAGGTAGTTCTTGAAGAAGTCACGACCTTAGATTGCAACAATCAAATAGTCTCTCTTTCAGGAATCAACTCTAGTGCGGGTCCTGAAATAGTATATGAATGGTTAGATGAAAATCAAAATACAATAAGCAGTTCTCCTACTATAGAGGTAAACGAAATAGGAACCTATACTTTTATAGTACTCAATACAGATAATGGATGTGTCTCTCAATTACCGATACAAGTAGAAGAGAATTTCAATGCTCCAGAACCTGAAGTAAATAACATAGAAGAACTTAACTGCCTAATCACAAGTTTTACTGCCGAAGCGAACGACTTAAATACGAATATAGACAATGTTAGTTATCAATGGTTTGACATTAATACAGGCAGTCTAATCGGACAATCATCCAGCCTAGAGATAACAAATGAAGGGAATTATAATTTGATAATCACCAATGAAGAAAATGGATGTTCTTCTGAGATCCCTTTCATAGTGGAAAATAATGAAGATACTCCAGTGGCAGATGCTGGTTCCCCTTTTACCATTACTTGTACAGAAACAACAGCTTCTCTAGATGCTTCTTCAAGCCAAGGAAACAATCTTAGCTACCAATGGCTTGATGCTGAAGGAAACCTTATAGCGGAAACAGCTAGCACGAATACTTCAGACGAAGGTGAATACACTTTAATTGTAACCGACACTCAAAGTGGGTGCAGTTCAGAATCAAGTGTTATCGTTGATACCAATGCGGATTTTCCAGAGATTGTATTTAATTCTCCAGATGAAATAAATTGTACACAAACCCTGTCTTTATTAAATGCGAGTGGTTCTTCTGGAACAGGCAATCTTACGTTTGCATGGTTTGATGTCAATCAAAATTTAATCTCAAATGATGAATTCATTGAAGTAGAAGTCGCAGGTAGTTACACCTTGGTATTGACAGATACGGATAGTGACTGCACCATTGAAGAATCTATTTTAGTGACAGACAACTTTCTAGAGCCAGATGCAGACGCAGGTCCTGCTCAAATCATCACTTGTGACATCAGTGATGTACAGCTAGATGGAAGCGGATCTTCTAATGGCAATAATTTTATTTATGAATGGTTCAATTCGAATAATGTACTCTTAGGAAATAGCGAAACCGTGAATGTAGAAACGCCTGGCGAATACATTTTAGTTATTACAGACAATACAAACGGCTGTTCTTCTTCATCTACAGTCGTCGTTACTCCGGATGAAAATATACCAAATCTTGAAGTAGCAAATGATGGAATTTTGTCTTGTCTACAAAACCAAGTTAGTCTATTTAGTACCTTACCTGATAATCCAAATTACACCTATACTTGGCAAAATGAAAATGGAGAATCATTAAGTTCTTCCACCTCCTATACGACTGACATTCCTGGGGTTTATATTTTGACTGCTTTTGACAACACTAATGGTTGTAGCAACTCCATGAGCATTTTGGTTGAAGATAATTTTGATGAACCAGAACTAAGTGCTGCTACGCCTGATATTATTAATTGCAATACAGCGGAGGTAGATCTTGTCGCTTTAGTCAATAACCCAACGCAAAATATAGCGTACGTATGGAGTAGTGCTACAGAGAATAACATTGGATCAGAGGCTTCTCTTACTGTTGATGCAGCAGGCACCTATAATTTAGTCGCTACCAATCTTGAATCAGGCTGTGTCAACTCTATTGAGGTTGTAGTTGACTCTGACTTCGACATATTGACGCCTGATGCGATAGTGTCCAACATTTTAAATTGTACTCTGCAATCTGCAAATATAGAAGCTATAGGCATCGATGATGAAAACTATACTTATGAATGGTTTGATATCAACAACAACTCCATTGGGGAAGGCAAAGATATCCTTATTGTAGAAGAAGGGACTTATGAGGTGGTTGTAACAAATAGTCAAAACGGGTGTAGTTCTTCCACTATAGCTGTTGTGGAAAGCAATATACAAGCACCCCCTATTAATATCCCAAGCACAGATGTGCTAAACTGTCAAATTCTCAATGTCCAATTAACTGGAGAAACAGACGATAATCAGGACTACGAATATTTATGGTTGGACGCTTCAGGAACTCCCCTCTCTACCGACATTTCTTTTAGTGTGTTTAATCCAGGTGAATATCAACTTTTCATTTTGGATACTAGTAACGGGTGTGAAAGTATGGCAAGCGTAGAGGTTCAACAAAATATTAATTCACCTCAAGCGATTATAGATGATCTTTCACCTTTAGGTTTATCCTGCACTCAAAATGCAGTGCTTCTAGATGGATCTGCATCCACCCCTATTGGAAATGTACAATACCAATGGTTCGATGAAAATGGGATGCTTGTAAGTGAAAATGCTACCTATGAAGCAACTAATGCTGGAACCTACAATTTAATCATTACAGACTTGACTACATTTTGCGAAAACAGTTCTAATACAATTGTGACACAAGATGATGAAATACCTGTTGTAGATATTGCACCACCTAATATGCTTACATGTAATGTCACTAGCGTAATATTAGATGCCAGTCAAAGTGAGTTGGGTTCTGAGTTTGAATACATCTGGACTACTCCTACAGGTGCTACTAGTTTTGATGAAACTAATATCTTGAATCCAACCACCTCTACTCCTGGTACATATACGCTTACGATTATAAACACTGTGACGGGATGTGAAAACCAATTCAGCATAGAAGTACCTTCCGATTTTGAAGAACCAATTGCTCAAGCAAATGTAGATGGCGTTTTAGACTGTGTCACTTCAGAAGTACAACTCAACACTGATGGTTCTTCTAATGGCAATCAATTTCAAAAGTCTTGGATTATAGATGGTGTTACCTTAACTAACTTAGATTTTGTTACTGTAGAAAACCCTGGTGTATATACATTAATCGTTACGGACTTGAATAATGGATGTACAAGCGAATCTCAAGTTACTGTTATAGAAAACACAGAACGACCAACGGATGTAGGCCTCACTTCTGATGATATTATTTGTTTTGGAGATAACAATGGTATCATTCAGATAAATGAAATCGTTGGGGGAACAGCTCCATATACTATAGAGCTAAACGGGCAAACTTTTACAGATCTTCCAAGTCTTGACAATTTGGGTCCTGGCAACTACCCACTATTAGTTACAGATGCTATAGGTTGTACGCTGGAAACAGATGTAACAATAGTGGAACCACCGCAAGTATTTGTAGCACTAGGGGCAGACATCACTATCAATTTGGGAGAATCTACATTCCTTTCTGCCTCTACTAATGTAGACGATATTACATGGAGTAGCGAAGGAGACCTAGACTGTGTTGAAGACTGTCTCATCCAAGAAGTAATGCCTTTGACTACTACGACCTATGAAGTATTAGTAATGGATGAAAATGGGTGCCCAGCCATTGACCAAATTGTTGTAAACATTCAATTCGATAGAGCGGTATATATACCTAATGCTTTTTCTCCTAATGCGGACGGTATAAATGACTTCTTTAGAGTATTTGGAAACAGCAGCGTACTCAGAGTACAAAATATGTTAATCGCGAATAAGTGGGGAGAAATTGTATACGAAGAAGATGACATTCTACTTTCAGATGAACGAAAATTTTGGGATGGAAGACATCGAGGAGAATTATTGAACGACAATGTACTCGTTTACTATGTCATAGTAGAATATATAGACGGTCGCACTGATTTCTTCAAAGGTGATGTAACCCTAATCCGATAATAGCAGTTCTCTTTTCATGCGGACAAACTCCGCATGAAAAGAGGCTTCTATATAAATCTCTTCATTAGTTACTGGATGTTTGAAAGATAGAGATTGTGCATGCAACATCATTTCAGTTAATCCAAATTCATTTTTAAAAAGTCTATTCTGTTTATTACAACCATGAGGGCGGTCGCCTATAATGGGGTGAAATATGTGCGCCATATGTTTGCGCAATTGATGATACCGACCAGTCTTAGGAAACAATTCTACTAAAGAATATCTGGAAGTCGAATGTTTACCATACGCTAAAGGTATTTCCGTTCTTCTAAGAAGGCGGTACTTAGTTTGTGCTTCTTGAATTTTCTCTTCAAGATTCTTTAGCGCATAGTCAATTTCTCCCTCATCGTCTGTATAGCCTCTTACTATAGCGACGTATCTTTTCAATAAGATAGATTCTTTAAAGTGAAAACTTAGAGCTGACTGCATTTCTTGATTCAATGCAAACAATAAAATACCAGAAGTCTTTCTGTCTAAACGATGTACTGGATAGACCCATTGTCCTATTTGATCTCTAACTAGCTGCATGGCACTTTCCGTTGCATCAGCTGCTATTCTTGTAGGATGAACTAACAAACCAGGCGGCTTATTCACCGCAATCATTTCCCCATCATTGTATAAAATCTCAATCATCTAGGCTTTGTAAAAGGATAGAGCAAAAATACATACTTCTCTAGAATACTCAGATTCAGTTCCTATAGGTTGGCCATTTTATGTCTTTTCTACTTGAAAATCAGATAAATTGTAGCAAAATCAGGTAAATTCAACCAAAGTAAAAGACTTCATTGACTTAGGTACGGTTTTAATTGTTAATTTATAAACGTATTCTAAACAAAAGCGCATTGCTTAATCGTTTATATCATACGCTTTACTTTGCACTTATGAAAAGAAGTCAGTCTTCTATATTATTATTCTTTGTAATCTGTTTGGGTTTAAACACCCTTTCAGCACAAATCCTCATCAATGAAGTCTGTTCCGATAACGAAACGATTATTCTAGACGAGTTTGGAGAAAGCTCAGATTGGCTAGAGCTATATAATTCAGGAGATAGTGAAGTAGACCTAAGTGGATGGTTTCTTAGCGACAATAGTAGCGAGCTCAACAAATGGCAATTCCCAGAAGTAACTATTGCTACTAATGGGTATTTACTTATTTTTGCTAGTGGTGAAGGAGCTGGCGTACAAGATCTACATACCAATTTCAAACTTTCATCAAATGGTGAAAGCCTAAGCCTTTCGAACGCAGATCAAGAGCTCATTCAAAAATTATCTTTTCCTGCCATTCCAGAGGATGTTTCTTATGGTTTATCAGGAGATGAATATGTATTCTTTGGAACTCCAAGTCCTAATGAAGAAAATATAAATAATGACCTTCTAGAAATAGCGCAAAGTCCAACAAGGCTGGAATTAGAATTCTTCTACCCTTCTGCTACCACTATCTCATTGGAATGTGGCACTCCTAATTGCAACATATATTACTCGCTTGACGGAAGTAAACCAGATGAAGACAGTAATTTCTATAATGGTCCGATTCAGATAGACACTACTACTTCAATACGAGCCGTAGGAATTGCGCCTGGTTTCATTGATTCGCCTATCGAAACCTATACTATATTTATAAGCACTGACCATGACTTGCCTATTATTTCGCTTAATGCCGAACCTGATGATTACTATTCTTTTGAGGAAGGAATCCTAGTGAACGGTCCAAATGGGGAAGATGAATTTCCTTACTTTGGATCAAACTTTTGGTCAGATAAAGAAGTAGAAACGAATTTTGAATTTTTTGAATCTGGAATTAGACAAATTAACCAGACAGTTGACACGCGTGTACATGGAGGGACTAGCGCTCGAACCAGACTACAAAAACCATTGCGTCTCTTGGCAAAGGAAAAATATGGCGCTCCCTTTATAGACTATCCTATGTTTGAGGAGAGAGAGGGTACTCAGCATAAAAGATTAGTTTTGAGAAATGCCAGTAGCGACTTCAATACTTCTCAACTGAGAGATGGTTTAATCTCTAGGTATATCTCTCGCAACGAAATTCATCTTGATGAACTAGCACATAGACCAGCAGCTCTATATATAAATGGTGCTTATTATGGGATGATTAATATTCGTGAAAAATCAGATGAACATTACATAGCAAATCTATATGGTATTGACCCAAACAATATGGACTTATTAGAGGAAGATACTTTGGTGACTGTGGGTAACTTTGAAATTTTTGATGAAATGTACGATTTTGTTATTTCAAACGATCTGAGTATACCAGCAAATTATAGACAAGCTGAAACATTTTTTGATGTAAAAAATATTGCCGATTATTTTATTGTACAAACAGGGCTCAACAATAACGATTTTGGAGGAAATAATATCAAGTACTGGAGAGAACGAAAAGAGGGCGCAAAGTGGAGATATATCTTATTCGATCTAGACCTTGCATTAGGCCTTAGACCTTGGTCAAGGTACGATTGGGATTTATTTTTAGAAAAAATGATAAAATATGAAGGCACAAATCGCCATATAAATATATTTCAAGCACTCTTAGAAAATGAAGGATTTAAAAATTATTTCTTAAATAGACATGGCGATTTGTTTAGTACCTTTTTTGAGACTGAAGCATTTCAAGATGAATTGGATAGAAGTGTTGAAGAAATAGACCATGAAGTGCGCAAACACTTCGAAAGGTGGCCTAGTACTAGCTATCAAGAATGGCTAGACATCAACCTACCTGTAGTCTATACGCACATGGAGAGAAGGCCAGCATTTGCATATCAATATTTGATCGATTTTTTTGGACTTAACAAGACAGTGGACTTGAGTCTAAACGCTAATCCTCAAATCGGTGGAAAAATAAATATAAACTCAATCACTCCCGACGAGTTGCCATGGCAGGGAACCTACTTTGATGGGGTGCCGGTAAAGCTTACTGCGGTGCCAGCTTTAGGATATAGATTTAGCCATTGGGAATCTTCTCGTGGTACTTTGACCGACAACACTAGATCTTCAATAGAAATAAATTTTGCGCAAGCCGAGGATATTACAGCGCACTATGTTGAGATAGACAACAATACTCCTTACATAGAAACTGTCTGGTGGACAGGTCAAACCTTAAACACTCGATTCGGTATTTTAGAAAACTCTGAAATTGAATTTTCAGTGTATGATGTATTAGGAAGAGAGTTATTCAATTCTGGAGCCAGTTCATTAGAGCCAGGATTATATACTCAAGAATTTTCTATCGGAAATGCTATAAGCACTGGTGTTTATTTTCTTAGTCTGCGAAATGGGTCACAAGAAGTTACTTCTTCTTTCTTTGCGGCTAACTGAATTAGCTAAGATCCAAACGGACGCCATCAAAGAATTGGAGATTGACAAGGTGGTCGTTTATGATAACGGCTCTGGTCAAGGTGTTGGAAATTTTGTTCAAGGTCTATATGGCATGATGCCCCAGTTAAGCGATTTTTTAGCTCAAAGCGGAATGAGCCTACCAGAGGCATTAGTTCAAAATGGCAAGAAAGAAAATGGTGCGAAAGAGGATATCGAGGTTATCCAACCATTAGCTTCTCAAGAGCCTGATAATCAAGAAGGTGCAGATAGTAAATCTGCGGGGAATAAAAATGGGTAGATAAAAGACCTATTTAATTTGAAAGGGGGAACTTTGTAGTTCCCCCTTTTTTGTGGTCCCACAAGGACTCGAACCTTGGACCACCTGATTATGAGTCAGGTGCTCTAACCAACTGAGCTATAGGA